>DATIGE010000003.1:0-127500 GCA_035454885.1 bacterium | reverse complement strand
CAGGGATGGTTGATCCTCCAGCTGCCGCTGGCCCGCTTCCCGAAGGGAGTCGATCCCCGATTCCGAATCGATTTCAAGTTCGACGCCAGCGCCCAATTTTCGCAAAGCCTCAAGACGTTGGGATGTCGAGAAGAGGGCCCTGACCTCGGCGTCCTTCAGGATCCTAAGCGCTTTCTCGGGGGTCTGTGTGTGATAAATGGGGACCGTCACGCCGCCCAGGATCTGAATGACCAAGTCGGACAAGACCCAGTTCCGGCAGGTTTCCATCCAAATGCCGACGCGGTCGCCTTTCGATACGCCCTTTTTCTGGAGTGCCGCTGCAATCGCCAGGATCTCGCCTCGGAGTTCGGAATACGTGGTCGTCCGCCAGCCCGATTCGCCCATCCATTTCATGGCGGGACGTCGGGCAAAGCGCAACGTCGCATCCAGGATCACATGCGCGTATGTGCTTCCCTGGGCGATAGACAGGTCTGTCATGTGGAATTTAGGGCGCTGCCTTGGCCCTTGCTACGAGAGTTTCGTAACCAACGCCGTCACCGTTGTCCGAGCTGACAGGAAGGCCCAAGTCCTTCCATCCCGGCTGATGTTCGTTTCCCCCGAAACCCCCATCGACGTTGAAAACCTTCTCGTAACCCAAAGAGTTCAGAATCTCGCTGGCCCTTTGCGAACGCCCCCCCATCTTGCAGCCCACCAACAAGGTCTTGTCCTTCGACAGGACGGCCTGGGCCACTTTTTGAAAATCCGGATTGGGCGTCATCTGCCCCCCCTGCATGTGGAGAAGAGGGATGTTGATAGCGCCCTTCGCATGGCCTTGCGTGAATTCGGGAATGGAACGGACGTCGACATAGATCGCGTTTGGATCGCTGTCCAAAAGGGACTTGGCTTGGTCCGGCGTCGTTTGCTGGATGGCCATATATTTTGTTTAGCGGGAAAGCCGGTTTTTGTGAAGGAAAAGTTTGACCGAAAAACGCCGCAACTTGGCCCCCACCTCGCCGAGACCCTCGCCGATGAGGAAGATTCTCATGGATCTCTTTTGGACCGCTCTGGCAGCCGCACTCTTGGGCCAGGTGGCGATCTTCGTGGTGTCACGATTGTC
The DNA here is from genome assembly GCA_035454885.1 of bacterium. NCBI lineage: Bacteria > bacterium. The sequence goes on along the minus strand of DATIGE010000003.1, from coordinate 126,404 downwards.
TCTTTCTGTTCCCCTCCGGCCCGATCAGCGGCCGGTTTTTCTTCTGGGTATCATCTTGTTTTCATTGGTTTTTCGCCTTCTGATCCACGTCCGCGAAGGATCCAAATAGCAGAGCGAAGCCACGCAACTTTTCCTCTGATGAGGGCGAAGAGGTTGCGTCATGAACCCCCTTGGCCCTCAGTCCAGTGCCATTCTGGCGAGCCTACTCTCCGGGCTCCAGACCATCGAGAGCGGTTTGGCCGCAGGGCAAGGCGCCGGCCCGCTGACGACGCAGCTGCAGGCGCTCCTTGAAAGCGCTCAGGAAAGTCCCGAGGTCGCCAGGCTCCTGGAGGGGGTCGCTCTTCCCCCGGAAGACGCGACGACGGAACGAGTCCTTCGAGGGTTGATCGGAGAAGTGCGCCGGCGGCTTCCCGAAGCGGCCTCCAGGCCATTTCAGATGCCCTTCGCGTTCGCGCCGCGCAGGCCGGCCCTTCCCCCGATCAACATCGCGGACAATGTCGTTCCTCTGGACCGGATCGCCGGGGACCAGCCCGAGCTTTACGGAGACAAGGCAAGCCGCCTGGCGCAAATGCGGGCCATGGACTTTCCGATCCCCCCCGCGGTTTCCTTAAGTTCGAACCTCGTGAGACGGATCATTTCCGATCCGTCGACGCGCCAGAACGTGGGCAACTCCTTGCCGGAAATCGTCTCCGCCTTGGAGGCGGAAACGGGACTCAAATTCGGGGATCGGTACAAGCCCCTGATCGTGTCCGTTCGCAGCGGCGGTCAGAGGGTGATGGAAGGACTTCTGCCGACGCTCCAGTTCGTCGGGCTCAATTCCAAGACCGTCAAGGGGCTCGGGCAGAGCTTTCATGACATGATCGGTGCCTATCGGCTCTATCTTCATTACGTCATTGAGTTCGGCGTGACGGTTCGAGGCGTGCCCCGGGAACTCTTCGGTTCCTTGGATCATCCGGTGACGGGGCGCAACAAGAAAAAGGACGTCATTGGCGAGTACAAACGCCGGATCAACGTCGCGCGGAGCGTCATCAGCCATCACAAGGGAGGGGGTTTTCCGGAGGACCCCTACGAACAGCTCCAAGCCGGGTTGGTCCGCATCGCCGAGGCATGGAACGAGCCTTCGGCGCGGCTTTACCGCGAACGATATCGCATTCCCGAGGATCCTCCGGCCGCCCTTCTGATCCAGAAGCAGATCTTCGGGAACCTCGGCAGAGAGTCGGCCGCCATCTGCGCCTACAGCCGCCATCCCAAGTGGGGCGTGGCCCGTACGCGGGAGCAGGGTGTCATCGGTATCGCCAAGCTGAACGCCAGCGGAGACGAGCTCATGACCGGTTCCGGTGATCAGCCGCAGCGCCTGGCGGATTTGATTTTCCGGATGCGGGGCATCGGAACCCCTTTGCAGGAGGCCCTGCGCGCGGCGGAACGGCATTTCAAGATACCGGTCAAGTTCGAGGCCATCGTCGAGAACGGCAAGCTTTGGATACTTCAGGTGAGTCCGTATCCCATGTGGCCGATCGCGATCCTTCGCAGCGCCGTCGACATGCGGGAGGAGGGGATCTTTAACCTCGACGAAGCCGTCGCGAAGGTGGACCAGAACGTCTGGAACTCCCTGGCTTCACCGCAGTTCGAGCCTCCTTCAAACGCCGACATCCTCTTGACCGGCCGGACCGAGATCGCCGGGGCGGTCCAGGGCCGTCTGATCTCGGATTATGATTCGATCCTCGCGGAGAAGCCCCGGAAGAATTATATTCTGATCACGGACGGCATCGAGCCGGCCCATTGGGAAAAAGTTTTCGAGCGTGTCTCCGGTATCGTGGTCTTGGGTGATCCTGGCGCTCATTTCTTTCACCGCGCCTCCCAGGCAGGCGTGGCGGTGATGTCCCGCGTGAAGGAGCTGGGCAAGGCGGCATTTCCCCAGCATAAACTGGAGTCCCTGGTGCGCCGCTCCGCGCGCGTCTGGCTGGACGCCACCGGCATGGAGGCCTACCTGACGGACAGGCCGCTTCAAGAAAGCTACGGGACAGTCGCCCGTTTCCTGAAGGGCGAGGTTAGCTACGAAGAGGTCATCGACATGGACAAGGACCGGAGCCGAGAGCAGATCGAGCAGATTCTGCGGTTTCGCAACATGGAAGAAGCCAAACGCCGCGAAGACGCGGCGCGCGCGCCCGCCGTGGTCGACGGGGTCATGCCGCGGGTGCTGGCCAGGGATTCCTGGGACGTCGAATTTCTTAAGGAAACGATCCTGAACAGCCGCTGGGGAAAGGAGACGAAGCCGCCGGCCGAACTGTTCATGCGCCACGACGGGTCGACGGACCCATCGCTCGCGGATTTCCATTACGAATACGAAGAAGAGCGAGTGGCCGAATTCGTTCGAAGGCTCTGGGAGGAGGACGCGCGAAGCCCGAAGCGGCTGGCCATGGCCCTAGCCGACACCGACGAACTCGAGCACGCCTTCGCGACGTCCCTCTTTGTCCGTCTCCCCGACGCGCAGAAAGCGGCCTTCTTGGATGAATTCGCCGTTGCGGCTCAAACGATGGGGCGGAAACCGGGCCGGGGAAGCGGGATTTATATTCTTTCAAGGATGGTTTCGCTTCTTTCGGATCGGTCCGAAGGGGCAGGCGTCTTGGGAGAGGTCTTACCCCAAACCGCGCAGTTTCTCCTGCGGGATGCCCATGCTTTTTTCCGTGTCTTCCGGAGTTATCCGCGGCCCGGATCCATGGAATGGAGGAGCAAGAACGAGGTTCAGGGCATTGCTCTCAAATACCATCTTCTCCGGGAAGAAACCGATGTCCTGCGATTTCTCCAGGCCGCGTTTGGCGAGGATTTTCCGGCGAAGGCGATGGACGACGAATCGATGGACCGGGAGATCCGCCTCTGGCTTGCCGGGTTGACGGGACACGAGGGGAGGGTGAGGGGCCTCCTGGATCAGGAGGAGGAACGGCGCCGGCCTCCGAAGTTCGATGAAGCGGGCTTCAAGAGGGGACTCCCAAGAGGGGATCTTGCTCAGGTCGTCGATTATTGCCTCCGTCATCTGGAGGGACCGCTTCCCATCCCTTCCCTCGAACTGGTCTTGGACGTCCCGGTCCGGCTGGAGTGGGGCAAGGCGGACTGGGACATCGACGAAGGCCAGTGGCATTACGATCTTGGGCCGAAGTCCCATGAGTTCATCCGGGCCTTCTACGAGGGGGCCAAGGATTTCGCCCGCGATCAGATGCTCGATACCTACTACGGAGGCCATGCCCCCGCCGTGGAGTTCTTTCTGTCGCTCGGGCCGGGGCAGAAGGCCGAGCTGATGGAAAGGATGGTCGCCGAGGCCCGGCGCCGCGACATGCGTCCGGGCTACGCGCCGGGCATCTTTCTTCTGGCGCGATTCGTCTCCGTCCTGGGCCCGGAGGGCGGCGACGCCCTGCAAGCCTTGAGCGCCGAGGCTTTTTCGTACGTCCTCCAGGACTACTTCGTCGTCGAGAGTTTGAGGAGTCGCGCCGTTTTGATTCCGAATCCGCACCCCCTCGTCGCGGAGGCCCTAGGGCGGTACATCGAAGGTCATCAGGTCGATTCTAATTACATACACAGCACCTACGGCCGATATCCCGGGCTCAATCCCCGCACGTGGATTCCCCTCCTGGCCTCGCTGGCGCCCGATAGGCTCCAAGAAGCCCTTTCCCAGCCCGACGTTCCTGAAGGCGTCCGGGTTTGGTTTGCCGAAATGATCCGGAAGCACCCCCGGTAAGGGGCCGATTCTATAGCCGCGCAACCAAGCAAAAAAGTTTCCTTTTGGAGAATTAAACACGCAACCGGGCGGAATCCCTTCCGAATAGCGCGGAAGCGAGGGAACTATGCCACCGATCCTCAGTTTGACGCCCCAGATCGCGCAGGGCTTGGGGCTCGCGACGACTCACTCCCTGACCGCCACTCCGCTCGCCATGAGTTTCGACGCGGAACTCGTTCAGGCCGCCGTCACTCCGCATTTGGCCGATCCCTTGATCGCCGACCGTCTGGGCCAAGAGCGCGTTCGGGTTCTCCGGTCGATGGTGGCCGGCGAGAGTCCGTTGGACGAGGCGGTGGTTCACCAGCATTTGAGCGCCCTCGTGGAGGTCCGGACGGCGATCGGCGCCGCGTCGGCCCCGGCCGTCAACCCGCGAGGGTCCGCCATGCTCCAGGCGGCGGACGGCAAATACTATCGCTTCGGCGAAGGACCGGGCGTCCGCAACGTCCAACGGGTCTTCATCCCCAATCGTGGCGTCGCGGCCATGTCGGCCATCCGTTACCTCCGGGCCATGGAAGAAAAGTACGGCGTCCGGTTCGAGATCGCGGTTCCGTACGTCGATGCGGACTTGCGCGAGCCCTGGATCCGCATGGCGGACATCCGCGTGCCCATTCCCCGCGACCCGGGCGACGGACCGATCTCCTGCTTCAAGCACCCAGATCAACGGAACAAGAAGGACATTCCGCGGATGATCAACGCGGCCAGGTCGGTGAACGCGGACGCGATCGTGCCCATGTGGGGATTTCGGTCGGAGGACGAGGACTTCGTACGGGCCGTCGAAGAGGCCGGCCTGCTGTTCGTGGGGCCGGGGTCGGCCGCCATGAAGGACATGGGGCACAAGAGGAACGCCCTGCTCGCGGCCCGTAAGGCGGGCCTCGACGTCGGAGAATTCAGCGAAATCCTCCAGAGCCTCGAGCAGGCCGGGGAAGAAGCACGAAAGTTGGGCTTTCCCGAAAAGCCGCTCATGCTCAAGGATGTCGGCGGAGGGGGCGGGACGGGGAACCGCAAGATCCGTACGTGGGAGGAACTCAAGACCCACGTGTCGAATTTTCTCAGGGACGGAAAGGAATGTTTCTTCGAGCACCTGCTCACGGGCGAACTGCGCCACATCGAGTTTCAGATCGTCGGCGACCGGCACGGGCATTCCGTGTGCTTCGGTTTCCGCGATTGCACCTGGCAGCGGCGCGATCAGAAGGTCTTCGAACTCACGGCGACCGAGGTATCCATCGCGCTCCTTTGGGAGCAGTACGAGAAGCTGAACGCGCTCACGCGCGCGATCGGTTATGTCGGCGCCGGAACCTACGAATTCATCGCCTTTCAAGACGCCCAAGGACAGTGGCGGCTCAAATTCATGGAGATGAACACCCGTCTCCAGGTCGAACACACGATCACAAACGTCGCCTACGAGGTGGATCTCTTCGAGGAGATGATGCTCGCTTCGATGGGATATCCGCTCCGCCGGCGCCAGGGCGACGTCGTCCAGAAGAACGTCGCCATCGAGGCCCGCATCCTGGCGGAGAACGCCCAATTCACGCCGCAGACGGGCCGGATCGCCGCCCTACGCGTCCCCAAGGGGCGACGGATCATCACGCACACGGCGGTGAGCGACGGGTCGGAGATCACGTCCCATTTCGATTCGATGATCGACCAGGCGGTGAGTTGGGAGGTGATGCCGCCCTTCACGCCGGGCGACGTCGATGCCTATCTGGCCTCCATGAGGGCGGCGTACGAAGGCGCCCGCGTCCACATGAGGCGGGCCCTGGGCGAGTACCGGGTGACCGGGCTTCAGACCAACGTGCCGCTTCTCATGAGGGTCTTGGACACCGACGAGTTTAGGTCCAATCGGCTTCATTTGGGGACCTTGACGGACAAATTCGGTGCCGGGGCCGAAAACGCGGGCGCCCCGACGACGATCGAGGTTGGCAATGCTCTGATCGCCGCCGCGGCGACCCTCTACAAGGACGAGGCGCGGAACGTCCTGGCGGACCTCTACGACAACCGGGCGACGGCCATCTCCGCGAGCAAGATTCCGGACCCGCTGCCGAGGGTTTACAAGCTGAAGCACGAAGACCGGGTCTATGACGTCGTCGTCTCCCGCGTCGGCCTGAACGCGCTCAACGTGAGCATCAACGGGGTCCCCCGGTCGATCGAAAGCAGCTACATCGGCAACAATCACCTGATCACCTTTGACAACCAGGTGGTGAACACAGACGTCTCCCCCACGGAGACGGGCGTGACGGTCCAGATCGGAGGAAAGAATATCCGGATCGAGCAGGTGATCGAGGAGGTTTCCTCCGGTGCGCGGGCCGTCAAGACGCCCATGCCCGGCAAGTTGCTGTTCGTCGTTCCGGAAGGGACCCTGGTCCACAAGGGCCAAAAGGTGGCCGTCGTCGAGGCCATGAAGATGGAGAACGAGATCCAGGCCGAAACGGCAGGCCGGGTGACGAAGGTGGCCGTGGAGGCGGGCGACAACGTGGCGCAGGACGACAGCTTGATGACGATCGTCCCCGAAGGCGCCGCCCAGGCCGAGGCCAAGAAGGGCGAGGAGGGGGTCGATTTCCAGTTGCCGGAGCAGGCCTCCGAGTGGCTTCGGATCGCGGGGGCCAATGGAAACGGCATCGAGGAGGCCGCGGAGCGTTTCCGGTCGAACTTCGACAGCAACATTCCCGTCGCGATGCAGTTTTTCAAGGCCTTCTTCCTCGGGTACGACGTGGTGCCCGCCCACGCCGACCGGATGATGCAGGTCCTCAGCGAGGTGTTAAGCGAGCACTCCATCCGTCCGAAGATGATCGCCGAGTACCTGGATTCCTTCATGAACATTTATTTGCAGATGAGACGCCTGACCCAGGGAGGGCTCAAACGCGAGCTCTTGCGCCTCTGGCACAGCCTCGGGGCGTGGACCAGCTTCGAACCGACCGCCGAATTCGCGCGGATCGTGGTCGACCTGTTTCGAGAATACGGGATCTCCGTCGAGATGAAGATGGCGAAGGATGGCGAGCTCGATGCCATCGAGACGTTGAGTGCAACGCTGAAGGCCCATCCGGGAGCGACTCGTAAGGCCCTCCTGCAGGTTCAGGAGGCGATTACCTGGGGGCTCGCCGACCGCCAGAAGCATCTGACCCCCTGGGTCCGGTTGGCGGCCGTCTGGGGCGACCGTTCCCTGTCCGGCCGTTTGCAGGAGGTTTGGAAAAACGAGCCCTGGAACTCGCCGCTCAAACACGCGGCCATGGTCTCGCTCAATCAGTTGGATCTGGCGGGTTACCAGAAGCTCGTGCCGCCCCCGGTCGACAACGCCTATGCGGAGTCTTATGAAAGGATCACCAAGGCGCCGCTCGCGAGTTTTCAACCCGATCAGATCGAGGCGATGCGCGCCTCCTTGAAGGCCCCCTTCGACGACAACCCCTTCCGCGACTTGCCGCGCTCCCACGTCGATACCGGAGATCTTAAGCGTCACTACGTCAATTTCAACATCCGGAGGCTCCCGACCTTCGGGAACAACACGGCGGCCTTCGAGCTTGTCTCCAAGGATCCGGAGAAGAAGAACGACCGCCGGATCCTGGCGGTCTCCTGGGTGAACCAGGAGATCCGGTTCAACTACAATGAGAGGGGGGAGATCGACGAGGCCCCGGTTGTCGAGCGTGCCTACATCGACTCCATCCGCGTGATCGCGGCCTACAAGGCCCTCGAGGACCCGAAGGACGCCAAGACGCATCATCACGCCAACCGTCCGGTCGTATTCGCCATCGGGCAGAATTTGCCTTGGAACGAGGAAGACACGCCGCGATCCTTCAGTCCACGCACGGCCCTCAAGGTGGCGGAGAATATCTACCGCTTCGGAGACAATTTCTCGGCCTTCAGCACGCGGATCTTCGTCGATTTGATCCTCAACGGCATCATCCAGCGCAAGATCCTCCGTTTCTATCTGGAGGACGGACATCTTCTTCTCAAGCTGACCGACCCGTCCGAGGACGTCGCGGAACCGAGGACCGATCTGGAACTCAAGTCCATGCAGCAGCGGGCGCGCGGGAAGCTTCTGGCGGAGGAGAGGCTGAATCTCCTCTACGGCCCCGGGAATTGGGAGGAGTCCCGTCTCGAAGCGGAGGGATGGGACCAACCCGGCGAGAACAGCGCGATCCGCCTGGCGATGGGGGTCCGAAAGGGGAGACGTGTATTTTCGATGGCGGGCGATTTCCGCGTCGACGGGGGAACCGTCGACCGCGCGGTCGGCGAAAAGATGGCCTGGATCACGCGACGCGCCCGAGAGGCGCGGGGCGCCCTGGTCAAGATCTGGGATTCGGGCGGGGCGCGGGTTCAGTCGGGCATCGCCGGCCTGGACGGGGCCGGCTCCGAGATGCGCGACACGACGATGAGCCGCCACTGGATTCCGATCGTCAACATGATCCTCGGCCCCTGCGCGGGGATGGCCGCCTACACGCCATCCGTCAGCGAAGGGCCCGTCGTCTTCGTGCGGGGCATCAAGCCGCGGGAAAGCATCGGGAACATGTTCCTCACCGGCGCCGACATCGTGAGAGAAGTGAAAGGCCTCGAAGTGACCAACTCCGATCTTGGAGGCGCGGATCCGCACATGAAGGATACGGGCGTGGGCGACGTCGCCTTCGACACCGAGGAACAGGCCTTCCAATGGACCGGCGCCTATCTCGACTTCCTGGCCGGGGACGATTTCGATCCCCCGGCCGTGGCTGCGTACGACGTCGGTGAAAACGATCATACACGCCAAGCCCTGAGGGACCGGGTCGACGGGGGGAAGCTGATCGAGCTCAAGCCCGAATTCGGCAGCGTGATCACCGCCCTGGGGCGGATCAACGGGCGGAACGTGGGCATCATCAGCAACTACGCCGACAACTGGGAGGAGATGAGCTACAAGTCCCTCCGCAAGATGTCCGACTTCATGCGCCTCTGCCGGAATCTGGGCATCCCCGTTGTCAAGGACCAGCGCTCGCCGTGGCTGTACGGAGACCGGATGCAGGACGACAAGCTCGCGCGGTGGAGCGACAAGGTCGACCGTCTGTCGCACGAGGTCCGGACGTCGGGCCGCGCACTCCAGTATTCGATCCTTTACCCCGGCCGCCGTGAATTCGACGAAGGGCACGCCAACGCATCCTCGGACGTCGTCATCGCCGTCCTCGGAGAGGGGCACGACCCCAAGGTGGCGAACAAGGTGCGCGGCTACGCGGATTTCGTCGTGGGGACCGAAGAGGAGGCCTTTCAGACCGTGGGCCTTCTGGAAACGGTCTTTGGGTCTCCGGAACGGCCGACGGAAGACAGGTCCGATCGGAAGTCGGGGGACATTTTCAATTGGGTCCTGCCCAGCCGTTCGGAGGAGCCCTTCGACATGCGGAAGATCATCCAGGGCGGGGAGGAGTTCCAGGTCACGAAGTATACGACGCCCAGCCAGATCGACGATCTCTTCGTGAGAATGACGGGCTTCCCGGTGCCTCGCCAGCCCAACGGCGAACTGGACTTCACCGTGCACGATTCCCGGAGGGAGGCCGAGCAGAAGGACGAATGGAACTCGATGACGGCGCAAAATGCCGACCGCCCCTGCGAATTCCGTGCCTATGTGACCGAAGAGGGAAAGCTCGCCGTGCAATTCCGGATGAGCGGACGGCGCCTCGAAGGCGTCTTCGACGTCGGAGCGAGTTTCGTCGAATATAAGTCGGACTTCGCGGGGAACGCCCTCGTGGGTTGGACATACTTGAACGGTGGGCTTCGGGGTGTGGTCGCCAATCAACCGTTGGTCCGCGCCGGCGTGGCGGACAAGGACAGCTCCGAAAAGGTCGAGCAGTTCAAGCGGCTCTGCGCGAAGCTCGGGATCAAACTTGTGAACTTGGTCATCATGCCGGGGTTCGAGCCGGGCGACGAGGAGATCATCGACATCGGCGGGCAGCTCCTCATCTCGGAAGTGGAGTATCCGGAGGCCGAGGCGACGCTGACCGTCGAAAAGAACACGGGCGGGGGCTACATCGAGCGGTCCTCCAAGAACATCCGCGGTTTCGTCGTCTCCTACAACGGCCAGGAGAGATTCATCCCCTTCAACTACAACGCGGCCCTGCCAAGCGCCCTCATCATGGTCATGGGCGCCAAGGGGGCCGTGAAGATCGTGAAGGAGTACAAGACGGCGATCGCGAAGGCGCCCAAGGAGGAAAAGGCGCAGGTTCAAAAGGAGATCGAACGGCGTTTTATCGAGGAGGTCGCGAATCCCCGCGTGGCCCTGGCGGAGGGATCCATCGACGAGATCGTTTCCTTCGACGACGCCCGGGCGCATCTCATCGCCGGCATCCAGGAGTCGGACCGGAGGATCCGCCAGGCCCGCGATTACCAGGCCTTGGAGCGCGCCGTGGGCGAGATTCCCGGAATCGTCGCCCGCGTCGGTGGGGATGGTTTGGCCTCGCAAGTGCAAGGTCTCTTGCGCGGCGCGTTATTGATGCATCTGCGATCCCTGGGATTGGCTGTTGAGGAGGCGGAACTTGCCCTGCTTCAGGGATTTTTGAAATCACAGGAACCCCCTGAACCCGAAGACCCAAAAAGCGGATAAAATGACCATATAATGTCATTTTTTCTGTTCAATTCCGTTCACTTTGTGTAGCATCCCCGCAACATTTCCATTTTTTTGACGATAGGCCACTCGAACAGGGAGGAAGAATGCCGCTAACGATCATCCCGATAGCGCCGTCGGTGGTCCGCCCCATGTGGTTCCCCCGTGGAGACCTGTCGCTTCCTTCGATTCCCGCCGTGGGTCTGAGCGACAGCGGTTTCTTGAGAACGAGTCTGCCGCCGCCTTGGGAGGGTGGCGACACGCTGCGCCACCCGCTCTGGATCACGCGCAATTCGCAATATCCCCAGGCGATCGTCGAGGGATCCATGCCGGCGGAGGTGCCTTCGCCTTATCGCGGCATGTCCGCCGAGTGGGCCGCCACCGTCAGCCAATTGGTTTATGCGGGGTTGGCTGAGATCTCAGACGGAACGGCGACATTGACCGATTTCCTGCGCGTCCGGGCGCGCTCCGTGAAATCAAGAACGATCAGCCGCCTCGAAGAATTGGAATGGATCCTTTCGGTTCACCACAATGATTCGCGCATCAGTTCCGGGGTGATCGAACCGATTCCTTACGAAGAATTGATTGGTCCCACGAAACTTCTGTCCGCGTCCATCCAGGCGGGGGAAGCTTCCGAAGAAGAGAAAAAACTGCATACACGCATGGTGCGCGCCTTGATCCGCCGCACTCATGACTCGATCGCGGCCCTGCGGGGTTCCGATCATCCGGAATATAGCTAGGTCTCGGGACTAAAGCCTTTCAATGATCGCCGCCGGCGCCATGCCGTGGCCCGTGCAGAGCGTCACCAATCCGTATTTCTTGTCAGTACGCTCCAGTTCATCCAGGATCGTTCCCACTAACATGGCCCCCGTTGCGCCGATGGGATGGCCCAGGGCGATCGCCCCGCCGTTGACGTTCAATTTGTTCCAATCGGCTCCCTCGTTCTTGAGGTCATGGAGCCACGCCAGGGGAACGGGCGCGAAGGCCTCGTTCACTTCGTAAAGATCGATTTTCTTGAGGGGGATATTCGCCTTGGCGCAGATCTTTCGTGTGACGGGAATCGGGGCGAGCAGCATGATGACGGGATCGTCGCCGATCTGGGCCGTGGCAATGATCCGCCCCCGGGGCTTGAGGCCGGTCTTTTCCAGACCCTTCCTTGACGCTATGAGGACCGCGCCGGCCCCATCCACGATCCCCGAGGAATTGCCCGCGTGAATGACGCCGTCGGTCTTGAAAACGGGCTTCAAGGCGGCGAGTTTGTCGGCGGTCGTTCCGGGCCTTAAGTGCTCGTCTTTATCCACGACGGCCGTTCCCCCGTCCGCCGTCCTGACCGGGACGGGAATCACGCCTTTCGCGAACCGCTTTTCCTCCCAGGCCCGGGCCGCCCGGGTCTGCGATTCGGCCGCGAATTCGTCCAACTGGCGGCGAGTGAACCCGTAGCGTTCGGCGATCATTTCCGCGGAAATCCCCTGGGGGACGAGGTCGGGGAAGCGCCTGCCGAAGGAAGATTCCCCGACGTCGAAGTCGATTGCCATCGGCACGCGGGTCATGTGCTCGACACCTCCGGCGATCATGAGGTCCTCTTGTCCCGACATGACGGCATGCGCCGCGGCATTCACGGCCGTGAGGCCCGAGCCGCAGAAACGATTGACCGTATAGCCCGCGACTTCGAGCGGAAGGCCCGCGCCCAAGACGGCCTCGCGGGCGATGACGTTGTCCTGCTCGCCGCGCTGGCTCACGCAGCCGTAGATGACTTCGCCGATGAGATTCGGATCGAGCTTGTTGCGCTCCACGAGCGCTTTCAAAGGCGCGACGGCCAGGTCGATGGCGTGCGTCTGGGCAAAGGCACCGTTCCGTTTTCCGCGCGGGGTCCGGACGGCGTCGATGATGAAGGCCTCGTGGGTCGAATTGGTCATGAAGTTATCCTCTTTTCTTGTGGAAAAAATGTTGAAACACGAACAGCAATGAAAATATTTCCAAACCTTTTCAGATAATTGCCTTGGATTGCCTTCATATTAGGCATCCTGGAAACGGCAGTTATCCACATCTGTGCGGGAGATGTGAATATACATATATGGTCACGTAGGGTCATTGAAGAAACCGCTTAATATTATTCATGAAATTCTCGTCGCGCCCCGCTTGTTGATAGAATGTCCTTTTTCTCCGTCCCCATCCTTCGACCTCCTCCTTGAAGAGTCCGAGGTCGCGAAAGGAGGAGAGGGCGTGATGCAACGTGAACTTGTTGATCGCTTCGGGACGGTCGATCTCCTCCTTCAAATAGAGGATGCGTCCCCGCTCCTGGAGGAATCGGAGCAGCTCTTTTTGTTCCCAGCGCCGCGTGCCCAGATGGGGGAGGGTCCGCCACACGATCCCGTACGCCTCGATAAAATTCCGGATCGGAGAGGCCAGCGTCTCGAGGGCGTCGCGCGCCTCGGGGATGGCCGCGAGGTCCGGTCCTTCGACGCGGACCATGCCGCGGGGAACCAGGTAGTCCAGGAGCCGATCCACGTGGGCGGCCACGGGCTGGCGGCGGCTGAACGTGAACTCGTACTGAAAAAGCTCCCTGAGAAAGAGGAAGTCCTCTTCGGCCCGGGCGCGGGAGATCCGCCCGTTCGGCGCCGCGGACAGGACTGCGGCCAGCACGCCTAGGGAGACGAAAAAGTGGACGGACGTGTTCTTGTAGTAGTCGAGGAGGGCGCGCTTGTCCTCGACGACGCGGTAGAGCGGTTCCTCGAAGTCGTAGAATTCTTGGACGAGATGGCTCCGGATGTAGCCGCGCAGGGACTCCCGGATCGCGAGGGACTGATACTTTTGGAGGGGCTCGGACAGGCGGCTCTCCTTGAATTTCAGATAATCCAGATAGCGATCCACGGAGGCATGGAGCGTTTTGGCGGCGATGGCCCTTCGGGGCTGCGTGAGCAGGACCGTTGCGGTGAGGGCCGCCGGAGTCACCACGGCGGATTTGTTGATGCCATAAGTGATCTCATAGGCCAACTCTCGGATTTTTTCCCTGTCCGATGCAGTTGCACCGGCGGCCGTCATGTAATCTTTGAGCGAAATCACGTCTCCGAAGCGGATGTAGACCTTTCCCTGGCGCCGGCGCAGGTATTTCCGGAGACGGAGGAGATCCCAAAAACCTTCCTCCTTCTTGACCGCCCCGGCCTGTTCCTCCAGGTAGCTCTTGTCCTCCAAGACCGATTCGTAGGTGAAGGACGTCGGAACGATCATCACGTCGTCGGCCGCCCCGCGTTCAAAGGCATGAACGACGCTCGAGAGAATCCCCATGCGCGGCGGGATCAACTTGCCGGTCCGGCTCCGCGTGCCTTCGATGAAGAACTCCAGGCACGACTTTTCTCGGATGAGCTCCTCAATGTAAGCCTGAACGGCCGCGGCGTAAAGTTTGTTGCCCTCGTAAGAGCGGCGGATGAAGAAGGCGCCGGATTTCCGGAAGAGCGAGCCCAAGGGCCAGAAGGAAAGGTTCGAACCAGCGCAGATGTAGGGGACGGGGATTTGGCGGTCGTGTAGGACGTAGGAGAGGATGAGGTAGTCCATGTGGCTCCGGTGGTTCGGAACGAAGACCACCGGGCGCTGGCCCACGAGGGGGCGGATCGTCTCGAGGGCGGCGTGGTCGATGTCCAATCCCTCGTAGATCGTCTCGAACACCCACGTCAGCAGGAAGTCCCAAAAGGCGATGAAGATGTAGTTCAAGTCGGAAGCGATTTCCCTCAGGGATTCCCGGAACGTTTGCTCGACGTGATCGATCGGCATCCCGCACTCGCGGGCGAAATCCTGCAGAAAGTCCTGATGATGGGGATGTTCCAGGATGCGGGCGATCATCTCGCGCCGGCCTTTGGGGAGGACGGAGGGCACAAAGCGGGACTTTCGGCGGATGTAGTTCTTCAGGGCCGAGATGAAGCCCTTGAGCAGGGCGCGGAACGACGCGAAACTGCGCTGGAAAAAATCGAGGACTTTCTGTTCGATCGCCGGATAATCCAACTTTTGGGGCATCAGATTAACCTAGCCGGAACTTCGTTGAGTTGCAAGGAGGGCTCTGCTACGGCACGGTCATGCCCCGCATCCGCCGACTCCCTGAGGAACTCATCTCCAAGATCGCCGCCGGCGAGGTCATCGAGCGGCCGTTCTCCGTCGTCAAGGAGCTGGTCGAGAACTCGATTGACGCCGGCGCGGCCCGGATCGAGGTCGACGTGGAGGAGGGCGGCCGGAAGCGGATCACGATCCTGGATGACGGCTGCGGGATGACGGAGGAGGAGGCGTTTTTGGCCCTCGAGCGTCACGCCACGAGCAAGCTCCCCAGCGACGAGGCCCTCTTCAGCATCCGGACCTTGGGGTTCAGGGGCGAGGCGGTGCCGTCGATCGCGGCGGTCTCGTTCCTGACGTTGGAAACGCGCCCGCCGGAGGCCACCGAGGGAACCCGGATCGAGGTCGAGGGCGGGAAGGTCGTCAAGAAGATCGCCTCCTCTCTCTCCCGCGGGACCCGCCTCTCGATCCAGAACCTCTTTTTCAACACCCCGGCGCGGCTCAAATTCCTCAAGTCGAAAGAGACGGAGTTCTCCCACATCGCGTCTTGGATCGAGTCGATCGCCCTCTCAAGGCCCGACATCGGCTTCGTCCTCCGGCACAACGGCAAGACCGAGCTCCTGGCGCGCCCCCAGGCGGAGGTTCGCGAGCGCATCCGGGAGATCTTGGGCGTCGAAATCGCGGAGTTCCTCCATCCCGTCGCGGGGCATCGAGGGCAACTCAAGCTCTCGGGTTTCGTCGCCGACCACCGGGCATCGGGCACTTCGGCCAAGTCGCTCTTCCTCTTCGTCAATGGACGCATCGTTCGCGACCGAACCCTCCAGCACGCGGTCCTCGCCGCCTACGAGAACCTGATAATGAAACACCGGTACCCGTGGGCGGTGCTATATCTCCATGTCCCTCCGGAGTTTGTGGACGTGAACGTGCACCCGACCAAGAGCGAGGTACGGTTTGCGAATGGGAGCCTTGTGCATGAGCTGGTGAGGGAGACGGTTCGGGGGGCTTTGAAGGTTGAGCAGCGAGAGGAGGTTTCAAGTTCGACGTTTCAAGTTTCAAGTCGGACTGAGCTTGCTCCCAGCGCTCCTCAATCTGAAAACTGGGACCTCAAACCCGAAGCTTTGGTCCGCGATCAACCCATCCAAACCCTTCTAACCCGTGACTTCCGGGTCGTTGGTCAAGTGGGTGGAACCTATTTGTTGTGCGAAACTGAGGATAAACTCATCCTGATCGACCAACACGCCGCCCACGAGCGCATCGGCTTCGAGAAGCTCCATGCCCAGTACGAAAACGGCGGAATCGAAAAACAGCACCTCCTGATCCCCCAAAACTTCGATCTCAGGCCGTCCCAAGGGGAGATCCTGAAAAAATACTTGGACGACCTGGCGAACGTGGGTCTGGAGATTGAGTTCTTCGGCGGCAATACGTTCATCTTGAGGACGATTCCGACGCTCTTGGAAGGCTCCGACGTCGTCTCCTTGATCGAGGAGCTGATCGAGAGCCTGGAGTCAGTGGGCAAGCTCACGCCCTTGGAGGAGAAGATCCACGAGGTCTTGGAGAGGATGGCCTGCCACGCCCAGGTGAGGGCGGGGCAGAGGCTGACGAACGAGGAGATCGAGGCCCTGATCGGAGAAATGGGAAAAACCCGTTTTGCCGGCCAATGTCCCCACGGCCGCCCCTCCGTTCTGGAAGTGCCTTTCAACGAGATTGAAAAGTGGTTCAAGAGACGAATTTAGTACTTAACCGACGGGGCTCTGTTACTTGTATTTCACCGAAACCATTTGGACGCCGGATCTTCCAAGCTGGTAGGGTTTAGAAAGAGGAGGCGGTGGCGATTCTCCTGGAACGGGCATGGGGGACGCTGCAGCAAGTCGCCCGTCGATGTCCGAGATCCATACGACAAAAGAATTTGTTTCAGATTTTACGGCGCTGAAACTCGATTGTTCGGACGTATCCTTTGATTTTAGGACAAAAGAACCGACCTCGTTGGCGCTATCGCTACCCACTTTCATTTCGTACAATGTAATTTCCGATTCGAGTTCGTCATTGATTTCCATGCCCGCCCGTCGGTAAGCCACGACGCCCGTCAAGGTGGAGCCCATGGGAAGATCGACTAAGCATGCATGGGCCTGAACCTCGGTCGTTCCGACAGGGACGGTGACTAGCCTGCAGGTGATGGTTGGAATATTGATGGATTTAGGGAGTAGATAAGGCCTTGCTCCGGCGAACACCTTGCCAACGCTTGAACCAACACTGACGTCGGGATTTTCGGCGAAAGAAGCCCACGGCGTGAAAGCCAGAATAATGATGATTACAACGAAGAGTCTTTTTTTGTACATTAGGATTCCCCCTCGTCCCGTACTGATTGCAAGGCCAGTGCCAGTCATAGGGATGCTAATGTATGGGACAGGTATGAGTGATTTCAGGGGGTTGAATCCAAACTCAGGATCACGAGCATTATCAATTTGATAACAATTCTCAGAATGAGAATTCTTTACAAAAAAGAGGTCCGACATTATGAGAGCGAATCGTGAAAGAGAAAAAAGGCGAAAGGATCCTTCGAGGAAGAATGGCGGGAATCGCTCTCGAAGATCTCGATTCAAAGCTGGATATGATCGTTGAGGTGGTAAAGGATTCGGAAAGACGACTTTCTGGGCAAGTGAATGAAATGAAAACCGAGCTAAAGCAAGATATTGCCGATATCCACCTTCTTCTAAGACGTCACACCGATTCACTTCAAGGGCATGAACAGAAGATTCAGAAACACGACGAAGAAATAGTCGTCTTAAAACAGACATCTCGCCATTAATCCCGAAGAAACTTCTCAGACAATCATTATCCTCTGCGGTCCTACCGCGTCTGGTAAGACGGCCGTGGCCGTCGAGGCGGCGCAAAGGCTCGGCGCCGAGATCGTCAGCGCCGACTCGGGGCAGGTCTACCGGGGGATGGACATCGGCACGGCCAAACCCTCGCGCGAGGACCGCTCGCGCGTTCCGTTTCATCTGATCGACATCCTCGACCCCGACCAACAATTCTCGGCGGCGGACTTCCGTTCCCGGTCCCTGGAGGCCATCGGCGCCATTCAAAAGAGGGGAAAAAGGGCCCTCGTCGTCGGGGGGACGGGGCTCTACCTCAAGGCCTTGGAGCAGGGGCTCTTCGAAGGACCGTCGCGAGACGACGCCGTTCGTGCCGAGCTCGAGGAGCGCGTCCGGCGGGACGGGATCGAATCGCTCCATCGGGAGCTTCAGGAGGTCGATCCCTCCGCCGCGGCGGCGATCCCCCCCAAGAATCGCCAGCGGATCATCCGGGCCCTGGAGGTCTATCGGTTGACGGGGCGGCCGATCTCGGAATTCTGGAAGGAGGATCAAGCGCGACGGGGCAGTGGGGGACGCGCGATCCCGACCTTCATCAAATACGGCCTGGACCTCTCCCGGGACGAATTGAACCGCCGCATCGAGGAGAGGGTGGAAGGCATGATCGAAGAAGGGCTTTTGGCCGAGGCCCGGGGCCTGTGGGAGAGGTGGGGAAGGGCGGCCCCCGGTCTCAAGCTCATCGGGTACAAGGAGATCGTCGCGTATTTGGAAGGAAAGACCGGTTTGGAGGAGGCCGTCGCCCTCGTCATCAAGAACACCCGCCAATACGCCAAGCGCCAGCGGACGTGGTTTCGGAAGGACAAGGAGATTCGATGGGTTAGCGATTTGACAAAGATCATGGGGGACTTGACAAAGGGGTGATGGTTGCTATTGTGCGCGCGAATTTTTTTTAACCATGCAAACGACCATTCCCGAAAGCCAGAAGCTGTCGAAAAAAGCGGACGACGCCAATCTGTGGACGCGCCGCGATTTTTTGGGTTTTGCGGGATGGGGCGCCTTTCTGTCCGCGATCGGACTCGGTCTGCTTGGCTTCCTGCGCTTCATGTTTCCGCGCGTCCTCTTTGAGCCGTCCCCCATCTTCAAGGCCGGTAGGCCGTCGGATTATCAGGACGGAGAGGTGAGCGAGAAATTCAAGGAGGAACAGCGCGTCTGGATCGAACGGGAGGGCGACAAGATCATCGCCATCCAGGCGATCTGCACTCACCTGGGCTGCACGCCCCGCTGGCTGCCCTTGGAGGGCAAGTTCAAGTGCCCCTGCCACGGGAGCGGTTTCACCAAGGAGGGGATCAATTTCGAGGGGCCGGCCCCGCGTCCGTTGGAGCGCCTGGCGATTCGCCTGGACGAGGAAGGCAATCTCGTGGTCGACAAGAGCAAGAAATTCCTGTTCGAAAAGGGCCAGTGGGAGGAGTCCGACTCTTTCGTCACTCTCTAGGCATCGCTTATGAAACTGATTCAACTCAAAGAGAAGTACGAGGAAATCCGCAAGGTCGTCGTCGATTCCACCGTCTGGAAGTCGATCTTCCGGCACGGGTATAAAGATACGCCGCGCAACCGCGTGTTGATGACGGCCTCGAACGTCTTCCTGCACCTGCACCCCTCCAAGATGAGGAGGCACGGGATCAAGATTTCGTACACCTGGTGCGCGGGGGGGCTGACGTTTCTTTTCTTCTTAATCCTCACGGTCACGGGCGTCATCCTCATGTTCTACTACCGGCCGGTGGCTGAATACGCCTTCGTCGACATGAAGTATCTTCAGTTCGACGTCCCGTTCGGCATGATCATGCGCAACATGCACCGGTGGGCGGCCCACGGGATGGTCATCCTGGTCATGCTTCATATGTTCCGGGTCTTCCTGACGGGCTCCTACAAGCCGCCCCGCGAGTTCAACTGGATCGTCGGCGTCATTCTTCTCGTGCTCACCTTCCTGCTCTCCTTCACGGGTTATCTGCTGCCCTGGGACCAGCTGGCCATTTGGGCGGTGACGGTCGGCACGAACATGGCGCGCGCGACCCCGCTCATGGGTCATGAGGGACCGTTGGCCGAGCAGATGCGCGAATTAACCGGCCTGATCACGCCGCGTTACGACGCCCGGTCGCTTCTCACGGGCGGTACGATTGTGGCGGCGCCGACGCTCCTGCGGTTCTACGTGCTTCATTGCATTTTCATTCCGATCGCGACGGCGGTCCTGATCATCGTGCATTTCTGGCGCGTCCGGAAGGATGGGGGGATCTCGGGTCCTCTTTAGCCTATGGCGGAAGAACAAAAGAAAATCGTTCCGGCTTCGAGCCTGTCCCCGGACAAGGTTCATACGTGGCCCCACCTGGTGAAGGCGGAGTTCATCGTCGGGCTGATCTCCCTGATCTTGATTACGGTCTGGTCTATCGTGATCGATGCCCCGATGGAGGAACCGGCCAACCCGACCAGGACGCCGAACCCCTCCAAGGCGCCCTGGTACTTCCTGGGCCTCCAGGAAATGCTGGTTTACTTCGACCCCTGGTACGCCGGTGTCGTTCTGCCCAGCCTCATCATCGTGGGGCTCATGCTCATCCCGTATCTCGACATCAACAAGAAGGGGGTGGGCTATTACACGTTCACGGAACGCAAGTTCGCCGTCTCCGTTTTCGGCTTCGGGTTTCTCATCCTCTGGGTGTTCCTGATCATCATTGGCGTCTTCTTCCGCGGACCGGGCTGGAACTTCTTCATGCCCTGGCAGGACTGGGACACGCACAAGGTCGTGGCCCTGACCAACATCGACCTGAACATCTTTCTCGCGCAGCATCTGGGAATCGACTTACTGCGGAACACCGTGGTTCAGGCCGTTTTTGGGACGGGCCTGATCGGGGCGTACTATCTGATCGGGGTGGTTTTCTATCTCTGGAAGGTCAAGAAGAGCCCGGTGCTCCAGGAATTGGGTCCGATCCGCTACGGGCTGACGGCCTTCTTGTTTCTGACCATGATGGCGTTGCCGATCAAGATGATTCTGCGCTGGACCTTCAACATCAAGTACATCGTCACTTATCCCTGGATCGGGCTGAACATCTGATATGCCTCCCGCTGAAACCGACCCCATCGAGAAGAAGTCCTATACCAAGCTCTGGTTCCTGCTGGGCTCCCTCTTTTTTCTCGTTTCCGTCTGGGCCTTCTACAGCGAATTCATCGCGCGCCGGTCCTGGAAGGGCTACCAAAGGGAATTCAACCGGCTGGAGCTCAAAAAGGTCGAAGAGGAATACGAGAAGACTCAACAGTCCATCGAAGCCGAAGATAAGCGCCGCGACCAGCTTCCGGACCCCGTGCCACCGGCTCCGCCGCTTTCCGATGATCAGCTGTCCTTGCGCAAAATCCGCTTGAGGATCGAAGAGGCCGAAATCCGGATGGACGGCAAAGAATATCAGGATGCCCTGAAAGAACTGAAGAAGCGAGGCATCGAGCTATCCGACGCCAAGCAGGTCTTGGGCTTCGCCAAGGCGGACCAGGACGAAGTTTTCTACGAATGGAAACACGCCATTTTTCATGGGCATGACAAAGAGGCCGAAGAGCGCAAGAAACAGTACTACGAGCTTGAGAACCGCATCGTCGAACTGAAGAAGGCCGTGGCGGGGAAGGAGGATCGGGTCGCCGAGGTCCAGAAGGTCCTCGACACCTATCAGTTGGAACTCAAGAAGTGGAAAACCGCCGAAAAGAAATACGGCGAGGCCCTCGAAAAGTTTGACAAGAAGATGGAGGCGATCCGGGGCCGGGGGCTCGACATCAAGCAAACGGTCATCGATGACTTGGGCAAGGGCGGGGTCATCGCCTGGGGAACGGTGGACCGGTGCGAGTCCTGTCACGTAGCGATCAACCGCGCCGGTTTTGAGAACGAAAAGCAGCCGTTTGCGACGCATCCCCACCGCGAGGAGATTCTGGGCAAGCACCCTCCGGAGCAGTTCGGCTGCACCACGTGCCACGGCGGCCAGGGTCGTGCGACGCAAATCGAGCACGAGCCGCTGGAGGAAGGCGACTTTGCCCACGGAATCGTGCACCATTGGGCGGAACCCCTCCTGCGCAAGGAATTCGTCGAGGCCTCCTGCAACAAGTGCCATCAGGACCAATGGAAACTGGAGCATGCACCGGTGGCCATGAAGGGAAAGAGACTCTTTTGGAACAAGGGATGCACCGGGTGCCACACGATCAAGGGGTTCGAAAGCGCCCCGAAGGTCGGCCCGTCGCTTGCCAGGGTGGCCTATAAGGTCCAGCCGGAATGGCTGATCGCGTGGATCAAGAATCCCCGCGACTATTTGCCTCACGCGAACATGCCCAAGGCCCCCCTGGACATCGACGAGCCGGGGCAGGTGGAAAAGGTGGCCGCCTACCTGCTGCAATCCTCCCAGCCTTACCCTTTGCCCTTCGGAAAATTCCCCGGAGGAAACGCCGAAAGCGGCAAGAAGCTTTTTGAGACCGTCGGATGCTATGGCTGCCACACGCTGGGCGACAAGGGGACGGGTTTGGCCCCGGCCCTCGACAAGATTGCCTCCAAGACCAACGCCGACTGGATCTACAACTGGATTCAGGACCCGAAATCCTACAATCCAACGGCCCGCATGCCCAGCCTCCGGCTGAGCCGGGAGGAGGCGGCGGACATCACGGCCTTCCTGGCGCAAAACGGCCAGCCTCAGACCCCCGATGAGGCGCTTCAGCAAAGACTAAAGGACCCGGAAAATGCCAAGAAGGGGTTCCTCCTCGTCTCACAATATGGGTGTTACGGTTGTCACAACATCAAGGGTTTCGAGGACACATCCAAACTGTCGGTTGAACTGACCGCGTTTGGGAGGAAGGACATCGCCGAGCTCGACTTCGGGGACACGAAGATTCCGAGGACGTGGGATGATTGGGCGGCGGGCAAACTCAAGAATCCCCGGATGTACCTGACCGAGCGAACCTCTTCGCGCATGCCCAACTTCGGGCTTTCGGATGAAGAGATCCATGCCCTCGTCGTCTTCCTCAAAGGCATGAAGAAGGAGGATGTGCCCGAACGTTTCCTCATGACCAAGAAAAATGCGCATCAGGTCGAGATCGATGACGGCCGCCGCTTGGTCGAGCGCTTGAATTGCAAAGGTTGCCATTTGATCGAAGGGGAAGGACGCCTCATCGAAAGCATCGTCGGCGCCGACAAGGCCCCGCCCAATCTGATGGGGATCGGCGCCCGGGTGAGGCCGACCTGGATGTTCTCGTTCCTGAAGGATCCCTCCAGGACGAAATTGCGGCCCTGGATCGAGGTTCGCATGCCGACGTTCAAGTTTTCGGATGATGAGGCAAACACGATCATCAAGTACTTCTCAGCATTGGACAAAGTTCCGGCGGATTTCTCGACGGTTCCCGAAATGCCGGCCGATCCGGAAATGGTGGCGGCCGGAGAAAAGCTGGTCTCGCGCGATTACTTCAGCTGCTGGTCCTGCCATATTCAGGGGAGTGTGACGCCGACCTCCGCGCCGGAACAGTGGGGGCCGGATCTGGCCCTGGCGAGGGAACGGATCCGGCATGATTTCATCCCCGAATGGGTCAAAGATGCCCAAAAATTCACCCCCGGCGTCAAGATGCCGGCCTTCCTCCCCACGGATGACGCCGCCCCGCAGGACATTCTCGGCGGCAGCCGTCAGAAACAGGCGGAGGCGATTCGGGATTACCTCATGACTTTGGGCGCAACCTCTCCCTCCCACGCGTCGACGACTCCCTCGCAATGAGACTTTCCGTTTTGGCGGCTGCCTTGGCGGTCGTCGCCATCCATTTCGCTCCTGTCCAGGCATGGGCCGGGGGCGCGATCTCCGGCTTCATCCGGTATCAGGGGGCTCCCTTGCCCGCCAAACACCGGCCGATCACCGTGGATGCAGCCGTATGCGGCCCTGAGGCGGTTCTCGAGGACTTGGCCCTGGGCAAAAGGGGAGGTGTGGCCAATACCGTCGTCTCCCTTCAAGGCATCGCGGGAGACGGGCGCGCGTTTCCCGAGCCTTCAGGCGGCTTTGTCCTGAGACACAAGAAGTGCCGGCTTGAACCCCCCGTCCTGATCGTCGCCCCCGGACGGGATGTTGTTGTCCTCAATGAAGACCATCTAAATCATGACCTGATCACGATGGGGCGGACCAATCCGCCCATCGATGTGGCACAGCCGAAGGGGGTTTCCCGCGTCACAGTTCGCTTCGACCATCGGGAGATTCTTCAGGTGCGTTGCGGAATCCATGACTGGGAGACGGCCTGGATCGTTGTGGCCGCAAACCCATACTATGCCGTTTCGAATGCGGAAGGTTTTTTCGAGATCAGGGACGTCCCGGCCGGCGATTATACGGCCAACATTTGGCACAGAGTCTTGGGCTCAGAGACGAGGCGTGTGGTGGTCCGTGAAGGCGAGAATCTCAGACTGGACTTCAATCGTAAGCAACTCGTCAGCCAGATTTTTCCAAAGGATCCCTACATTTCCCAAAACATTAGTCGTCTCGACGTCAACATTCTCCCCATCCGGCTTGTCAAATAGCACGGACCGGTAAGGCCGCGAACACCCTTGACTTTTGACGCGCCGTTTCACAAACATACGGGCCCTAAAAAGGAGAGAAAGACTATGAGAACCAAGACCGTGTTGACCGTCGCGGCCCTGTTGGCCGCAAACGTGTTCCTGAACCAGGAGTGCCAGTCCCAGCCTGCGCCGGCGGCCAAACCGGCTCCCGCGGCGCCTGCGGCCGCTCCGGCCGCCGCCCCTGCCGCCGCCCCTGCCGCGGCCGGTTTGAAGGTGGTCGTGAAATTCACGGGGACGGCCCCCGCTATGCCCAAGCTGAAGCGTGACGCCGATCCCTTCTGCGGCAAGACCCCGATGAACGATCAGGAGGTCGTCGTGAATTCGAACGGAACGCTCAAGAACGTCGTTGTTCGCGTTTCGCAGGGGGCCGCGGCCTCGGCGACCCCGCCGGCCGAATCGAAGGAGATCGATCAGAGCAACTGCATGTACGCGCCGCGCGTCGTGGCCGGCGTGACGGGCCAGAAACTGATCATCAAGAACGGCGATCCGATCATGCACAACGTGCACACCTACATGGGCACGACAACGGGATTCAACCAGGCCCAGATGAAGGGCGCGAAAGACATCGAGAAAACGATCGCGGCCGGAGTCACCAAGTTCAAGTGCGACGTGCACCCGTGGATGACGGGTTATGTGGTCGGCAACGACAACCCCTACGTCTGCGTGACGGACGACAA
Source organism: bacterium (assembly GCA_035454885.1). Taxonomy (NCBI): domain Bacteria; species bacterium. Next base: position 101,956 of record DATIGE010000003.1, on the reverse strand, counting down.
GGGCGAATGCACGCTGGCGGGCTTGCCTTCGGGGGCCTATACCCTGGAAGCCTGGCACGAGAAGTACGGCACGAAGACGGCCACCGTCGCGGCCGGTGCCGCCTCCGCAGAGTTCAGCTACGCGGCGCCGTAGTTAGTTTGTTCGGAAATTCAAAAGAGCCTCGGTTCGAAAGGACCGGGGCTTTTTTACGTTGGAGGCTCAGTAGGAGCCGGAAACGCACCCGAAGGGGAAGCCGTAGGGTGTTGGATTCAGCCTTCGAGCGCCTTGGCGCGGCGGGCCCAGGTGATTCCGACGGAGGCGATGCCGGCCAAGACGCCCGCGACCACTAGGATCAAGAGGAGGATCCCCGCCTTGAGCCCCCTGGTCATCTCGGAGTTCGAATCCCCGAAACAGAGGGCGCAGGCCCATGCGGTGGGCAGGCCCGCCGCATGGGTTGAGATCGCGGCGAGCAAGACGACTGCCATCTTTTTGAACTTGTTCCGGAACCAGCGCCCGTAAGGCACGAGGGCCAGGAGTCCGACGACGCCGGTGATTCCCACGCCCAAGGAAACCGCATCCCGCGATACGCGATAACCCTGAAAGCCCCAAATCACCATGAAAAGCGACAGGCTGACCGAGACGATGATGAAGGCAATGTGAAAGCTCTTGAGTGACACGTCTAAGAATGCATCCCGTGTGACATCATACCACGATCCGTGAAAAAAATAATGAAGACCATGGCGATCAAGAAAGAGATGGTGATCCCCAGGATGGAAAATATGAGTTTGCGCTCCGAGATCAAGTGCATGAAGTAGGCCGCGACCAGGGATGCCTTGATCGTGGCGATGGACAGGGCGACCGTCACCGCGATGGGCATGGTGAGGTGCATATAGCTGACGCCCACCGTCACGACCGTCAGTCCCGCCAGGGCCACAAAAACGGCGACGTAGGTCCGGACGTGCTTCTTGATGTCTTCCGCGGCAGCCCCGTGCTCCATAGGTTTCTCCTATTTTATAATAGATAAATGGACGGAAACAGGAAAATCCAGACCAGGTCGACGAAGTGCCAATAGAGGCCCGCCGCCTCGATCCGTCCGGCGAACATCTTCGGATTTCGGGTCCAGAGGCGTTTCCCCGTGACCAGAAAATAAAGATTCAGCAAAATTCCGCCCAGCACATGCAGTCCATGCAAGCCCGTCAGCGTGAAGTAGATGCCATAGAAATTGTCCGTCCAGGGGAAATGCTCGTGATGGAACTTGCTGGAATATTCGAATCCCTTGACGCCCATGAAGGCGAGCCCCAACAGGATCGTCAGCCCCATGTAGAGGCGGAAGCGGTCGAACCGGTTCATCATCAGGGCCGCCCAGCTCATCACCATGGTGACCGACGACGTGATCAGAATCATTGTGTTCAGCGTCGCCAAGGGGACGTTCAGGACCATCCAGCCGTGAGGCCAGGCGGGATTGCCGATTCGCAGGATGATATAGCTGGAAAACAGGGCTCCGAAGAGCATGACTTCGGAGGCGATGAAGAGCCATACGCCCAGCTTGGAGTTCGTGACCCCGGTGACCGGGTGCGGATGATCGATATAGTGGATGACGGCGGTCGACATAGATTCTCCGGATTATGAAACCTGTTGAGGGATGTAGTCCGTGGCCTTGCCCGGGACGCTGTATTCATAAGGCCCGCGGTGCACCACGGGTTCCTGCAGGAAATTCCCGTGCGGCGGGGGGGTCGGCGTCGCCCACTCGAGCGTCGTCGCGTCCCATGGATTATCGCTCGCCCTTTTGCCGGCCTTCAGACTCAGGAAGAAATTGATGATGAAGAATAGCTGGGCCGCGCCCAGAACCCAGGCGCTGATCGACATGAAAACGTTCGTGCCCTGGACCGCTTGGGCGTGGGCGTAAAAGTTCGGCGTATGCAGGCGGCGGGAAACGCCCGCGAAGCCCTGGATGAACATGGGCATGAAGATCCCGTTGATGGCGAGGAACGAGATCCAGAAATGCAGCTTGCCCAGGAGATTGTTCATCATCCGTCCTGTGACCTTGGGGTACCAGTAGTAGATGCCCGCGAAGAGGGCGAACAGGGTCCCCGGGGCCACGACGTAGTGGAAATGGCCGATCACGTAGTACGTGTCGTGCAGGTAGATATCGGAGGTCGCCAATCCCAAGGGCAGTCCCGTGAGGCCTCCGATCGCGAACATGGGGAGAAAGGCCAGGGCGAACATCATGGGCAGGTTGAATCGGATCGATCCTCCCCAGAGGGTGATGATGAGACAGGTGATCAGGATCACCGACGGGATCGAGATGATCATCGTCGTCGTCTGGAAGAAATTGCTCATCGTCGTCCCCATGCCGGTCATGAACATGTGATGGGCCCAAACAATGAAGGACATGAAGCCGAGAAAGAGGACCGAATAAACCATCGTTTTATAGCCGTAGAGGGGTTTGCGCGTGTTGTTCGCGATGATTTCCGTGACGATGCCAAGCGCCGGCAGGATCAGGACGTACACCTCGGGGTGAGCCAGGAACCAGAACAGATGCTGCCACAGAACGGGATTGCCGCCTCCGGCAACCTGCAACGGCATGCCGCCGACGACCAGGCCCGACGGCATGAAAAAGCTCGTGCCCGCCACGCGGTCCATGAGCTGGAAGACGGCCGCCGCTTCCAGGGGAGGAAAAGCCAGAACGAGCAGGAAGGACGTCACGAACTGGGCCCAGACCAGGAAGGGCATCCGGAAAAAGGATAACCCCTTGGCGCGGAGCTGAACGATCGTCACGATGATGTTGATCGAGCCCAAGAGCGAGGACGTGATCAAGAAGACCATGCCGATCAGCCAGGCCGTTTGCCCGGTGCTGGCCAGGATGGAAAGCGGCGGATAGGAGGTCCAGCCGGATTGGGCGGGGCCGCCGGGCAAGAAGAAGCTGCAAAGCATGACGACGCCGCCCACGAAGTAGGACCAGTAGCTGGCGGCGTTCAGTTTGGGAAACGCCATGTCGGGAGCGCCGATCTGGAGCGGAACGAGGTAGTTGCCGAAGCCGCCGACGGCCAGCGGAACCACGCCCAAGAAGACCATGATCGTCCCGTGCATGGCGCCAAAGGAGTTGTAGAGATCGGGGGACATGACGCCGCCGGGCATCATCTGCGAGTTTTCGAACCAGGACGCGATCAGCGGGAGGGCCTCCCCGGGATAGGCCAGTTGCCAGCGCATGAGCATCATGAGGCAGAAGCCGAAAAAGAGGAAGAGGAGCCCGGTGATGGCATACTGGATGCCGATGACCTTGTGGTCGATGGAAAAGACGTATGTCCGGATGAAGCCGAGTTCGTGATGTTCGTTGTGTTCGCTCATAGTCGTTCCTTATTGGGGCGCCGGTTCCAGTTCCTTTTCCTTCTCCGCCATCCAGGCCGCGTATTCCTCGGGCGTGTCGATGCTGACGAATCCCCGCATGGTGGTATGGCCATTCCCGCAGAGTTGAGCGCAGGCGATTTCGAACTGGCCCGTCTGCTTCGCCTCCCACCAGATCGGGACGTTCATTCCCGGAATGGCGTCGTGCTTCACGCGGAGGACCGGGATGAAGAGGCTATGAATGACGTCCTTGGAGGTCAGGTTCGCGATGACCGGCTTGTCGACGGGAAAATGGAGCTGACCGAGCGTCGTGATGTCGTCTTTGGCGTTGGGATCGTTCAGGTCGAGACCGATGGTATTGCTGTCGGAGACGAGCTTGGGGTCGGTCCTGCCGAAAACGCCGTCCTTGCCCGGATAATGGATGTTCCAGCCGAACTGCTGAGCGACGATCCTGATGTTTGTGGCGGATTCCCTCGGCGGGAATGCGGTCCTCAGCTTCGACCAGGCGGGGTAGGAGAGGCCCACGAGGATGAAGGCCTCGAAAATGACGACGCCGATTTCCAGGAATTTCGGCAGCTTGCTATGCGGGATCTCATGCCGTGCCTTGTGTCCGGGACGCTGGCGGAAACGGACCAGGCAGTAGACGAAAAAGAGGCCCCAGCCGACGAAGAGAGCGACCATGAAGACGTGCATGATGAGGATGATCTGATCGATGATCGCGCCGTGCGCCGAGACGTCGGGAGGAAGCCACCAGCCGTAGATTGAAGGAGAATCCATAAGAGTTTTCCTAATTTGAGGGGTGCGGCTAACATAGGAATTGGAGACCCGTCAAGGAGAAGCATTGATTTCCGTCATCAATTGACAGTTTGTCCGAAGCCGGGTAGGGCTCCCCCCGCAATCCCTCAATGAAACCGTCCTTGGAAAACCGTATTGCACTCGCGCTCGCTGTCCTTATTTTCCTCCTCGTCGTCTGGGGAGGCGTCGTCCACAATACGGGATCGAGTTTGGCCTGCCCCGACTGGCCGACCTGTTACGGAAGCCTGATGCCTGAAATGAAAGGCGGCATCGCCGTCGAGCACGGACACAGGCTCCTCGCCACCGGCGTGGGACTCCTGACGGTCCTCCTCTCCGTCGTGCTCGCAAAAAAACGCAGGGACCTGCGCCTTTGGGGATACTTGGCGGTCTTTCTCGTTGTCTTCCAGGGTGTCCTGGGAGGAATCACCGTCCTCTACCGTCTGCCCACCGCGGTTTCGACGGCTCACTTGGCGACCTCGTTCGCCTTCTTTGCGTTGGTGATCTTTCTGGCGTTGAGGACCTCTCCGACCTGGGGCGGAGTGACTTTGCGGCTTTCGTGCGCCGCAGGGGTCTCCCTCCTGGTCTATCTCCAAAGCGTTCTTGGGGCCTTCATGCGGCACACCGGCGCCGGGTTGGTCTGCCCGGATCTCCCTTTTTGTTACGGCTCGCCTTGGCCTGCGGACAAGCCGGCTATTCTGCTCCTGCACATGGCCCATCGGTGGCTGGGGGTCGTGGTCGCCTTGGCGGTTCTGGCCCTTCCTTTCCTGATCCATGGGGGAAGGGCGCGCTTCTTAAGTCTCTTGGCCTGTGTCCTTGTCGTGGCCCAGATCGGTTTGGGCGCGGCGAGCATCATGACTCACTTGGGGGTGGCCGCCGTGACGGCCCATTTGGGCGGAGCGGCTTTGTTGTGGGCGGTGATGGTGATGTTGACCCTCACCCCCGACCCCACTCCCGCGACTCCCAAAGGACCGCGCTTTGCCGGAGGGAGAGGGGAGTTGATACCAGTGCGTGAAATGACGGGTGAGGGTCCGGGGGTGAGGGCATGATCCTCGGCTCCTCCCTTTACCTTCACAGCCCCACCGATCTCATCGCGCTCCTCAAGCCACGCGTCACCGCCCTGGTCATCGCCACCACCGCGGGCGGGCTCTGGCTGGCGCCTGGACCTCTTTCAGGCACCCTCGCATTTTACACACTTTTGGGAACCGTCCTCCTCGTCGGGGCCGCAAACGCCCTCAACATGTACCTGGAGCGCGATACGGATGCCCTGATGGCCCGGACCCGCGACCGCCCGCTGCCGGCCAAACGAATGTCGCCGGAGATCGCGTTGTGGGCCGGCATTTTTCTGGCCGCCGTCTCGCTCACCCTTCTTGCCGTTCGAGTCAATCTCCTGACCGGCGTTCTCGGTCTGGTCGCCTTCGTCAGCTACGTGCTCTTTTACACGCCGCTCAAACAAAAGAGCCACGCGGCGCTCTTAATCGGAGCTGTCCCGGGCGCGATGCCGCCCCTCATGGGCTGGACCGCGGCGACGGGGACGCTCCACCTCCCCCAGGATTTTCCGGGGCTCACGCTCTTTGCCATCCTGTTTCTCTGGCAGATCCCTCATTTTCTGGCGATCGCCCTCTTCCGGAAGGCGGACTATGAAAAGGCCGGCATCCGGATCATGCCTCTGGAGAAGGGCGAAGAGGCCACGAAGCACATGATCGTCCGGTATCTGGCGGGTTTGGTCGCCGTATCGTTCTACCCCGTGTCCTTCGGCATGGTGGGGCGCGGTTATTTGGCGGCGGCGGCGGCACTGGGGCTGACGTTCTTCGTCTGGGGATGCCTGGGATTCCGCAAGAACGCCGGCCCCGCCTGGGCCAGAGGCTTCTTTCTCGCCTCGATCGTCTATTTACCGGTGCTGTTGGGGGTCTTGGCCTTGAGCGCGCGATACGACTGACGGGTCAAGTGTTCAGAGAGAGCAAAAAAACGGCGGCCATGAGCCCTCCCGCCAGGTAGAAGGGAAACGCCATCCCCTGATCGAAGAGGAAGCCCGCGATCACCGGTCCGATCACCCGTCCCAAGCTTGCGCTGGCCTGAAAGGTGCCCATCACCGCGCCCCGCATCTGAGGCGACGATTTCTTGGAGACGATGCTCAGGAGGGACGGTTGGCTGATACCGCGGCCGACCGACGCGATCCCCAGGGGCAGGAGCAGTAGGGCGACCGTCGGGCTGAGCGGCACGCAGGCAAAGGAGGCCCCCAAGAGGAGGGAGCCGGAGAGAAGGAGGAGGGTCTCCCCGTATCTTTGCGTGAGCGTGCGGATCAATCCGCCCTGGATGACGATCATGATCAGGGCCATGAGTGCGAGGATGTAGGCCACGTGCATGGCGTCGTAGCTGAAGCGCCGCATCATGAAAAAGGCGAAGATCGACTCGAGCTGGTTCACGGCGATCGTGAACAAAAAGTAGATCGCGCAGAGCTTGAAAACCTGCGGCTGGGCGAGAACGCGTGTTTCGACGACCTCGTCTTGTGAGAGGCTGGGCTTGTGGTGCCGCGCGGGCTCGGGGAGGCGCCAGAGCGCGTATAAGAAGTTGAGCGCCGACAGCGCCGCCGCGGTCAGAATCGGGACGTGATAGCCGTGGTGGGAGAGAACACCGCCCAGGGCGGGCCCCAAGAGGAAACCGATCCCGAAGGCCGCGCCGATCATCCCCATCCCCTTGGAACGGTTTTCCTCCGTGGTGACGTCCGTCACATAGGCCGAGGCGACGCTGATGTTGGCCGCAAAGATTCCGCTCAGGATACGGCCCGCGAAAAGCAGAAGAAGGGAATTGGCGAGCCCGACCAGGACCAGCGAGGCGGCCGATCCCGCGATGGTGAGGACCAGGGTTTTCTTGCGTCCGATCCGGTCCGACAATCGGCCCCACAGCGATGAAAAAGCGAACTGCATGGCCGAATACGAGGTGAGGAGGAGCCCCAGCACCGTTGCGCTGGCCCCGTATTGTTTGGCGTAGAAGGGGAGGATCGGGACGACGACGCCGAAACCGATCAGGTCGAGGACGATGACGCTGAAGAGGATCAGCAGGCTTCGGTTGGCCGACGGCGTCGCAGTTGACATGGGCGTCCGGATTATTCCATGAGTCCCCTACGACGCAATGAGATTCCTGAAAGTCATCCTACTTCTGTCACTGGCCGCGGCGACCGCGGCTTGCGCGCGGCCTCTGCCGGTCTTCGGCGACGTTCCCGACTTCGTCCTCACGGACCAGACGGGGCGGACCGTGACCAACAAGGATCTCGCCGGCTCGGTGTGGGTCGCCGATTTCATCTACACGGGCTGTGCGACGGCCTGTCCGGCGCTCACGCAGAGGATGGCGGAGCTCAAACGCCTCGCCCGCCTCGTGACGTTCACCGTGGATCCGGAAGTCGACACGCCCGAACGGCTCAAGGCGTACTCCGAGCGCTTCGGCGCGGAACCGGCTTCGTGGTCATTCCTGACCGGCCCCGTTGAGGAGGTCCGGAAGACGATCTCGGAGGGTTTCAAGCTCTCCGCGCAAAAAGTCGACGCGGACGTCTTCCATTCCGAAAAACTCGTGCTCGTGGACGCCCGCGGGAGGATTCGGGGCTATTTCGACGCCGATCCCGAGGGTCTCGAGGCGCTCCGCCGGGCCGTCCGTCGATGCCGAGAGTCTTCAAAGGAGTCTTCGTGACCGAATGGGGCTCGCAGCTGGCCGCCGTCAATGCCGTTTTGAACGGGCTGGCGTTCGTACTGCTGTGCGCGGGATTTATCGCCATCCGCCGAAAGCGCGTGAAGACGCACCGGGCGTTGATGCTCGCCGCGTTCGCGACGTCCGTCCTTTTTCTCGTCTCCTATCTGACGCGTTTTTACCTGACCGGGGTCCATCGGTTTCCCGGCGAAGGGGCGCTCAAGACCTTCTATCTTTGGGTCTTGGGCTCTCACACGATGCTGGCGGCCTTAACCCCCGTCCTGGCCCTGCGCACCCTCTATCTGGCCACGAAGGGCCGGTTCGAGGCCCATCGCCGGATCGCGCGGGTGACCCTGCCGATCTGGATGTACGTCTCCGTGACGGGCGTCCTCGTCTACGTCCTGCTGTATCACGTGGCCTAGCCCCGCTTCCCGCGGGACAGCTCTCGCTACGGCTCGTGAAGGAAGCTAGGTCCCAAGGTCTGGGGTGGGCGTGTCAAAAAAAGAGGAAACGTTTTGAAGGGTTAGCGCATCCAACCGAAGGTATTGACGCATTGATCGAGGCATGTATGATGAAAAAAGGTATGAAAGCGTTGATCATTGCAGCGGGCCAAGGGAATCGTCTTCGCAAATGGGACGGCGACCTTCCCAAGCCCCTTTATAAGGTCGCCGGACTGACCCTCATCGAGCGCGCGATCCTCTCCGCCAAGAAGGCGGGCATCACGGAGTTCGTCGTCGTCATCGGCTATAAGGGCGACGTGATCCGGAAAAAACTGGAGAAGCGCCGGGCCAAGCTGGGCGTCTCGATCGAGTTCGTCGAGAATCCCGATTGGACGGCGGCGAACGGGCATTCGGTCCTGAAGGCGAAAGGCCGCCTCCCGGAAAATTTCGTCCTCATGATGTCCGACCACGTCTTTGACTGGAAGATCTTGTCCGGACTCGTGCGCGAGACCGTCAACCCGGGCGAGGTCGTTCTGGCGGTGGATCGCCGGATCGACGCCGTCTTCGATCTCCCCGACGCGACGAAGGTCAAGACGCGCCCCGGGTCCTCCGGCGGCGCCATCGTCGAGATCGGCAAGGAGATCTCCAGTTACGACGCCATCGACACGGGCCTCTTCCTGTGCACCCCCGGTCTCTTCCCCGCCCTGGAGAGGGCGTGCGCCGAGGGCCAGGGGAGCCTCTCCGAGGCGATCCGCGGCCTCGCGTCGCAGGGCAAGGCCCGGACGGCGACGATCGAGCCCCTCTTTTGGCAGGACGTCGACACGCCGGAAAGCCTCAAGCACGCGGAAAAAATCCTCTTCGGATCGGTCCGCAAAGAGACCGATGGGTTCATCTCCCGCAACATCAACCGCCGGATCTCGGGCCTCATCTCGCGACTTTTGATCAGGACGCCTTTGACGCCCAATCAGATCACCTGGTCGGCCTTGGTCGTCGGACTCATGTCTGGTTTTCTCATTTCGCGCGGCACGTACCGGGACGTCGCCTTGGGCGGCCTCATTTTCCAATTCGCGTCAATCTACGACGGGTGCGACGGCGAGATCGCCAAGCTCAAGCTCGCTTCCTCCAAGCTCGGCGAGTGGCTGGACACCGTCTGTGACAATATCACCTACGTGGCCTTCTTTTTGGGTGTGGCGGCCGGCGTCTATCGCCAGGGAGACACGACGCTCGCGCCGGTCGGGTTTCTCATGGGCTTCGGCATCCTGATGACGCTCGGGTCCATGTACTTCCATTTGGCCCGGAACACGAACTCGGGGAGCCTCGTGACCGTCCAAAAAGACATCGCAACGGGTCTCGAGTCGGGTGAGCAGGGCTTTCTCATCCGGGCCGTGGGCAAGCTCAAGTTCATGATGAAGAGGGACTTTTTCGCCCTGTTCTTCATGGCGCTCTGTCTCATGAACCGGCTCGATTGGATCCTCATCCTCGCCGCCATCGGGGCGAATCTGACCTGGATCGTCTTCCTCTCCACGAAACGCGACATGGCCCTATCGGCCGCCAAGGTGGAGATCCCGCCCCGCTGACAAGATCATGCTGTCCCGACAATTCACAGCCGCCAAAAAGCTGGAAGGCATCTACAAGTTTTTGAGGATCAAGGCGACCGGCTGGCCGCGCCTGATCAACCTGGAGGTGACCAAGCTCTGCAACGCCCAGTGCGATTTCTGCCCGTGCTGGGAGATCAAGGACTATCCGCAGCTCAAGGACTACGGGCCGATCATGAAAAAATTCCGGCCGATCGTCCTGTCCTTGAACGGCGGCGAGCCGCTGTTACGCAAGGATTTCATCGACATCGTGGACCAGGTCCGGCCGCACGTGACGTATCTGACGATGATTACGCACGGCCAGCTCCTGACCGAGGAGAAGTTCAAGGAGCTGACGGATCACGGCGTCGACCAGATCACGATTTCGAGGAACTACATCGACGAGACGCACGACCGGGAGCGCCACTTGCCGGGGCTCACGGATCATTTCAAGAAGCTCGTGCCGTCCCTCACTCGGCAGGGTTTCGACAACGTCGGCTTCAACACCGTCATCATGCATCACAATCTGGATCACATCCTCCCCCTGGCGAAGCAGGCGCACGAATGGGGCGCGAAGATCTCGTTCAGCTCCTACAGCACCTACAAGAACGACAAGGGCGATTACCGCGTGCGCGAAGAAGAGCTTTCGAAGCTGAAAGACGTCATCGGCGGGCTTCTCGACCTTAAGAAATCCCAGGGCAACATCATGACCTCCGAGTGGTACCTGAACCGCATCCCGGAGTTCTTCCGCGAGGGCCACATGGACGACTGCCGCGCGGGACTCAACTTCATCCAGATGACCCCGGACGGTTACATCAAGCGCTGCTCCGAGATGCCGGTGATGATGCACTGGTCGGAATACGAGCCGAAGAAGGTCGAGGAAAACACCTGCAACATCTGCTGGCTGTCCTGCCGCGGAGAGACCGAAACCCCCATCACGCCGTCACGGTTGTGGGAGTTTATTAAGCATTGATGGGACGAGATCGTCTGACAAATCATTGCTCAAATTGGAACTTCCAAGCCTCACCCACCATCTTGTCGAACATCAGGATGCGAACACCGAGGTCTTCTTGTCTCCTAATTTCATAAGCCGCTTGACCGTCCCATTTAGAGGCTCCGCTCACCCCGCACACTTCAATCCCAATCCTATGATAGGGGCAATCAGGACACCCCTCAAAATCTACGCCCGACAAGGGTATCTTATGGTGATAGTGACATAGATACGCAGATTCTGAGGAGGATTGCACCGTTTCTACCTTGATCGGAGTCTTGTAATCACTATTGTCATAATCCCAGGGTCCTTCAGTAGGACCAGTAAGAGGAGGAGAAATCCAACTTTGGACTTGATAACGTATCACCTCTATTGGGCAGGAGTTAAGTCCGTTCGGCTTACCAAATATCGTAGCGAGGTAAAGAGATTCAAGATCACTTGTTGATTGAAGACTTATACTTGGACCCTTCATACTCGAAAAGTATGAGGCATTGCCCGGCTTAGTCTTGTCGGTAGCATCAGTAGTAACATCATTGCCGAAATCATGTCGGTACGCGACCTTCTCGTCAGGAACTTTTATGACCAAATCTGCGGAACCCCCGGTGGAATTTGTTGGAGTATATGTCCAGCAATTGGGAACGACCCCTTGATTGACCGCTTGTGGGAAGCCAGTCGTAGGTTTGGAAATCGTACCCCTTACGACAGGCCCGGCAATGGCGGAATGACTGCTTGCACAAAGAACAAGAGAAATAACAAGTGTACGCACAACGTTCATAGGCCCTCCATTTTCGTGAACGAGTATCTAAAGAAGCAATTTTGGTGCTAGATTTGCAAACCAAACCAAACCAAACCAAACCAAACCAAACGAATTCAGCCATTTGCGTTTTGAAGAGTTGGCGAGATGGAGGTGAAAATGCCCCTCAAAATGATGATTTTCTCATTTTGATATTTGACAAATTCCTACCAGTAGGATAGGTATTACTTATGAAGCTCAGCATTTCTTTGCCGGACGCGATGGGGGGAGAGATCAAAGGCCTTGCAGCAAAGTCGGAGCGCAATGTCTCTTGGTGGATTCGTCGGGCATGGGACATTGCCCGCACGCAGCTGCTCCGCACCGATCAAGCGCAACGATCTCATAGGAGGGCGATGAAGAAGTTGGCTTCGCTCACCGGGGTGCTTAAAGAAGATTATCCGGGTATTGATTCCGTCACCTTGAGCCATCAAGCCTTTCTCTTGAAGAAGAGATAAATTGTATCTCTTCGATACCAATGTTTTTCTGGAGATTCTGCTGGAGCAGGAAAAGGAACAAGTTTGCAAGAAGGCGCTGGGTTCAATCAATGAGAGGCAACCCGGCTGGATAACGTCTTTCTCGCTTCACGCGATTCAAGCACTCATGGGAAATGCGAAGAGATGCGGGGCTCTCAAGACATTTCTGGAATCCTGTCAGGAAAATCCTCATCTCTTCTGTTATGCAACGACTCTTGAAGAAGATATGGAAATCGCTCAGTTGATCCCCAAGCTCAAACTGGATTTTGACGACGCCCTTCAGTACTACGTCGCCAGGAAACAAAAGCTCACGTTGGTCACGTTCGATCAGGATTTTCAAAAGGTTCGCGACATTCAGGTCGTCTCGCCCGAAGCTCTTTAGTGTGCCGCCTGAGGGACTCGAACCCCCACGGAGTTGCCCCCATCGGATTTTGAGTCCGACGCGTCTACCAGTTCCGCCAAGGCGGCAAGGGCCAAGAGAGCGGTATTTTCAGCAGTTTTTTTTGTATTGCAATGACTATCTGGTTTCGTTAAGAATTTCTTACATTTTCGGAGCAGTACCGAAAGTGGGCCTTACGCCCACTTTTTTATTTTCGGCCTTATGGATTCGCAAAGAGTTCGGTCATTGGTCGAGCCGGTTCTGGAGCCTCTGGGTTGCGAACTCATCGACGCCCGGTTCGTGACCGAACATGGACGGCGGATCCTGAGGCTCTTCGTGGACCGAGAAGGCGGCGTGACGGTTGGGGATTGCGAGCGGGTTTCGAGGGAGCTCGAGACCCTGTTGGAGGTGGAGGGAGTCCTGGGCGAACGGTCGGTCCTGGAGGTCTCTTCCCCCGGGCTCGACAGACCGTTGACCAAGCCGGCGCATTTTGAAAAATACGCCGGCAAGATGGCGGCGGTGACCACCTCAAGGGCGGTGGAGGCGTACGGGGACCGCCGGAACTACAAGGGGCTGATCCGCGGCGTCGAGGATGGAAAGGTCGTCTTGGAGATCGACCGGCAGGAATATCGGGTTCCCTTGGAATTGATCGAGAAGGCGCATCTGGTTTTTTAAAGGAAAGAATATGTTGCAGAACCTCACAAAAATCATCGAGCAGGTCGGCAAAGAAAAATCGATTCCCAAGGAGATCTTGATCGAGGCCATCGAGGCCGCGATGCTCATGGCGGCGCGCAAAAAGTACGGCCACGAGCGAGAGATCGAGGCCCGCTTCAACGAGGAGTTGGGCGAGGTTGAGCTCTTTCAATTCCGCACGGTGGTCGAAAAGGTCACCAATCCGTATACGGAGGTCGACACGAAGCAGGCCGCCGAACTCGATCCCGAGGCCCAGTTAGGGGACTCGATCGGCGAGAAACTCGACAACACGTTTCTGGGCCGTATCGCGGCGCAGACGGCCAAGCAGGTCATCATCCAGAAGGTGCGCGACGCCGAGCGCGACATCGTATTCAACGAATACCGCGGTCGCGTCAACGAGCTCATCACGGGCATCGTGCGCCGGGTCGAGAAGGGGAACGTCATCGTCGATCTCGGCAGGACCGAAGCCGTCCTTCCGCCCCGCGAACAGGTGAAGACGGAGGAGTACAAGCCCGGCGACCGCGTTCAGGCCTATTTTCTGGCCCTTCAGAAGACCTCGCGCGGTCCGTCGCTCATCCTCAGCCGCCGCAATCCGGGCCTCTTGACCAAGCTCTTCGAGATGGAGGTTCCGGAGGTCTCCGAAGGAATCGTCGAGATCAAAAGCGCGGCCCGCGAGCCGGGTTTGAGGTCGAAGATCGCGGTCTATTCGAAGGACAGCGACGTCGATCCCGTCGGCGCCTGCGTCGGCATGAAGGGCTCCCGCGTCCAGAACGTCGTCCAGGAATTGCGGGGGGAAAAGATCGACATCGTCGCCTGGGACCCGGACCACGCCAAGTTCGTCTGTAACGCGATCGCCCCCGCGGAGGTCGCGAAGGTGATCATCAACGAGAAGGACAGGAGCATGGAGATCATCGTCCCGGACGACCAGCTTTCCCTCGCCATCGGCAAGCGCGGGCAGAACGTCCGTCTCGCCGCCGAGCTGACCGGCTGGAACATCGACATCTACAGCGAGTCGAAGCTCGACGAGATGGCCAAAAAGGCGAAGAAGACGCTCGCCGAGGCCCTCGGAATCGACGAGGCCTCCGCGATGATCTTCTACAGCCACGCGTTCCGGAGTCCGGAGGAGATCTCCAGCGCGACGATCGAGGAGCTTCAGCAGATTCCGGGCATGAGCGCGGGACGTTTGCAAGAACTCCAGGCGGCCGCGCGCGCCTATGTGGAGAAGAAACGCATGAGCCCCGAAGGTGCCGAGGGAGAGGGCGGGATGGCCATTCCTCCTCCCGCCGAGGGCGACGCGCCCCTGGAAACGGTCAAGGGGGTCGGGCCCAAGACCCTGGAACTTCTGGCCGCGGCCGGCATCACGGCCCCGTCCCAGGTGGCCCAGTTCACGCCGGAGGAATTGTCCCAAAAGACCGGCATTCCGCAGGCGAAATCGCAACAATTGGTGGAAACCTGCCGCGCGAGCCTGACGGCGGCCAGGGCCTAATGAGAGTGAACGAAGCCTATGGAAGTTAAAACCGGAGTTGAAGAGAAGCGGGTGAAAGCGACGGTCATCCGACGTCGCGCGAAGGCGGAGCCCGAGGCCCCGGCGGCGCCCGCCCCGGCCCCGGAACCCGCCGAGGCCGCTCCTGCCTCCGAGGCTGCCGCGGCTTTGGAGGCGACCGTTTCGGAGGGCAAGGCGGCGGCTCCCGCCGCTCCCACAGCGGCCGCGCCCTCCGCGACGGCACCCAGGTCTCCCTCGGACAAGCTCGTGGCCGTCGTCACGCAGGTCGCTCCCCGGCCCGCGGTTCGCCCCGGCGTCGCCGGCGCGCCCCCGATGTCGGAGGCCGCTGAGGCCGCCGAGCGCGAGCGCCTCAAGAAGGCGCAGGCCCGCCGCAAGAGCCGCGACGAACTTGAAATGGAGATGATCGAGCGCGCCGGGGGCCTCAAAAAGGCCGCAGACCTCATGGAGTCGGCTCCCGAGAGGCTGGAGCGGGTCTTCCGGCCCGAAAAGAGCTCCAAGAAGAAACACAAGATACTGGCCAAAAGGGATTTCAAAAAGACCGAGATCACGACTCCCAAGGCGATCAAGCGGATCGTTCGGATCGAGGGCGCCATCACCGTGGCCGACCTCGCCAAGCGCATGAGCGTCAAGGCGACCGACGTGGTGAAGAAGGTGATCGATCTGGGGACGATGGCGACGGTCAACCAGGCCCTCGACACCGACACGGCGACGCTCGTCGCGCATGAATTCGGATACGAGGTCGAGAACGTCGCCTTCGCGGAAGCGTCTATCCTGGACAAGCCGGAAGCGGTCGAGGATCAGGGCGAGAAGCAACACCGCCCTCCCATTGTGACCGTCATGGGCCACGTCGATCACGGCAAGACCTCGCTTTTGGACGCCATCCGGAAGACGCAGGTGGCGGCCGGCGAGGCGGGGGGCATCACCCAACACATCGGCGCCTACGACGTTCAGACGCCCAAGGGAAAGATCACGTTCATCGACACCCCGGGCCACGAGGCCTTCACGTCCATGCGGGCGCGCGGGGCGCAGGTGACCGACATCGTCATCCTCGTCGTCGCCGCGGACGACGGGATTATGCCGCAGACGGTGGAGGCCATCAACCACGCCAAGGCGGCGAAGGTGCCCATCTTGGTCGCGATCAACAAGATCGACAAGCCGGAGGCCGACGTCGGCCGCGTGGAGCGCGGGCTCATGGAACACGGCCTGGTTTCCGAGCGTTTGGGAGGCGACACCATCCTCCTGCCGGTTTCGGCCAAGACGGGAAAAGGCGTCGAAGAGCTCTTGGAGATGATTCTCATCCAATCGGAGGTCTTGGACCTGAAGGCGAGCGAAACCAAGCGCGCCCTCGGGACCATCATCGAGGCACGTCTCGACAAGGGACGCGGTCCCGTGGCCACCGTCATCATTCAGGAGGGGACCCTCCGCGTCGGGGACATCATCGTGGCGGGGCTTGCCTACGGAAAGGTCCGGGCCCTGGTCGACGCGCTGGGGAAGAGCATCAAGGAAGCCGGGCCGTCAAAGCCCGTCGAGGTGCTGGGCCTGTCGTCCGTTCCCATGGCCGGCGACAAGTTGAATGCCATGGAATCCGACGAGGACGCCCGGACGATCGCGGATCACCGCGAAAAGAAGGCCCGCGAGGTCAGGACCCAGGCGGGGGTTCTCCCGACGCGCCTGGAAGACCTCTACGCCAAGACGGTGAAAGGCGGCCTCCCGGAGCTCAAGGTCATCGTGAAGGGCGACGTGCAGGGATCGGTGGAGGCCCTCCGCGAGGCCCTGCAGAAGATCAAGTCGGAGAAGGTGACCGTCGCGGTCATCCACACGGCGGTGGGCGCCGTGACCGAGTCGGACGTCATGCTGGCGGTCGCCTCCAACGCGATCATCATCGGCTTCAACGTGCGCCCGGACTCCAACGCCCGGAACCTGGCCGAACGCGAAAAGATCCAGATCCGAACGTACAACATCATTTACGACGTCATCGAGGACATGAAGAAGGCGATGGAAGGTCTTCTCCAGCCGACCTACGAGGAGAAGTACCTGGGCCGGGCGGAAGTCCGCCAAATTTTCACGATCTCGAAGGTCGGCACCATCGCCGGCTGTTTCGTGACGGACGGGAAGATCCTGAGAAGCGCGTCGGTCAGGCTCCTCCGCGACGGCAAGGTCGTCACCCAGGGCAAGATCTCCTCGCTCAAACGGTTCAAGGAGGATGCGCGCGAGGTTGCCACCGGCATCGAGTGCGGCATCGGCATCGAAAACTACAACGATGTGAAGGCCGGCGACGTGATCGAGGCGTTCGAGATCCAAGAATTCGCCACAAAATTATAATGTAGTGACGGTTTGTGAATCGCCCCTGCGTCCCCATGATTGTTGGCATCTGCAAATTGGAATTATTTCTCCCTGAAACCCATTCTCTGAAAGAGAAGAGACAGATTTTGCGGAAGATCATCGGAAGAACATCGGAAAAGTTCGGTGTCAACGTCGCCGAGGTGGACCATCAGGACCTGTGGCAGAGGGCGGCGCTGGGGTTCGCGGTGGTCGGGAGCGACGGAGGCGTCTTGTCGTCCCTCCTGGATCGAACGATCCGGGCGATCGAGGAAATGGATCTTGCGCGGATCACGGACCGGACGACGGACCTGGTCGACTTTTGAGGATCTATGAGCGAACACCGGATCAAGCGCATTCAAGAGGAGATCCAGCACGCGGCGAGTTCCGTCTTCCTGTTCGAGATGACGGACCCACTCCTGCAAGGACTCACGATCACGCGCGTCGTCGTCACCAAGGACGTGGGGACCGCGCGGATCTATTATGAAACCGGAGCCGACCGCAAAAAAAAAGGCGCGGATATTCAAGAAGCACTCGACCGGGCCCGCGGGTTCGTACGCCGCCGATTGGCCGAACGTTTGAACTTCAAGTCCGTTCCCGAGATCCAGTTCTTTTATGATGAAACCGGCGAAGAAGTCTCCCGCATCGAAGGGCTCCTCTCCAAGATCTGACGCGACGGCCAAGGCCGCCGCGATCGTCCGGAAAGGGGAGCGTTTCCTCGTTGCCACGCACGTGAACCCCGACGGAGACGCCCTGGGATCGGCCCTGGCCCTTGCCGCCGGCCTTCACAGATCGGGCAAGTCGGTTACGGTCTACAACGCCGATCCGGTTCCGTATTATCTGAAGTTCCTCCCCGGCTCCGGCGCCGTCACCTCGCGGCTTCTCCCGTCCGACCGCTTCGACGCCGTCTTTGTCGTGGACTGTTCGGAACTCGCACGGGTGGGGAAGGCCTTTCTCTCCCGTCTTGAGGATTTCGGAATCTCCGTCGTCTTGGATCATCATGCGCGGGGGAAGCGGGACGGCGACGTGCGCTGCGTGGACGCGAAGGCGGCTGCGTCGGGCGTTGTGGTTCACCGCCTCTTGGAACGGCTGGGTGTCGCCCTGACGAAGCAGATCGCGGTCAACCTCTATGTGACCCTGGCCACGGATACGGGCTGGTTCCGCTATGGCAACACGTCCGCGGGAGTCCTGAGGCTCGCGGCCCGATTGGTCGAGGCGGGTGCGGAACCCGACCGGATCTCCCGGGCCCTTCAGGAATCCTCCCCGCCGGCGAGACTGAAGCTCCTGGCGCGCGTCTTGGACTCGCTGGAGCTTTACGAGGGAGGGACGATCGGCCTCGTGGCTCTGACCCGGGCCATGCTGAAGGAGACCGGCGGTACGATCGAGATGACGGACGATTTCGTGGAATTTCCCCGGTCTGTCGCCTCCGTCGAGGCGGCCGCCCTTCTCAGGGAGACCCCCGACGGGTGGCGGGTCAGCCTCCGCTCCAAGGAAGCGATCGACGTCGGCGCCGTGGCCACGGGTTTGGAGGGGGGAGGCCACATCCGGGCGGCCGGGTTCACGATGAAGGGGGATTTAGCCACCGTCCGTGCCCGGACGGTCGCGGCCCTGGCCGACGCGCTGCGGAAATCTCCCGTTTACAAGCGAAAAACAGCATGTTAGCGTCTTTCGAGTATGGAAAACGTAAAGCAAGAAGTCATCGGTAAATTCAAGACACACGACAAAGACACCGGGTCT
The DNA here is from genome assembly GCA_035454885.1 of bacterium. NCBI lineage: Bacteria > bacterium. The sequence continues at coordinate 83,255 of DATIGE010000003.1, read as the reverse complement.
CCCGAGGTTCAGATCGCCCTTCTGACGAAGCGCATCGACCATTTGGCGGACCATTTCAAGTCGCATGGCAAGGACCACCAGTCGCGCCGCGGTCTCCTCAAGATGGTCGGCCAACGCCGCCGCCTGCTGGAGTATTTGAAGAACAAGAACACGGACCGTTATCGCCGTGTGACCAAGGATTTGGGCCTGAGGAAGTAAGTTTTGGTGATCTGATAATTTATGAATCCGCCCTCCTTCGTCCGCCTCAGGCGGGCTACGGAGGGTGAAATTATAAGTTATCAGAGATCCCTCCCTCAGTATCCCCTTCATCAATTAGTTAGTTCATCTGTCGTTCATTTGGCTGTTTGTTGGTTGTCGTTCATAAAACGAATAAGGAGAATTTCATGATTCACAAAGTCGAAACCGAAATCGGTGGACGCAATATCGTCATCGAGACGGGCAAGGTGGCCAAGCAGGCGGGCGGTTCCGTGACCATCCGCATGGGCGATTCCATCGTCCTCGTGACGGCGGTCGTGGCCAAGAAGCCGAGGGCGGGGGTCGATTTCCTCCCCCTCACCTGCGAGTACATGGAGCGGACGTTCGCGGCGGGCAAGATCCCGGGCGGATTCTTCAAGCGCGAAGGTCGTCCTTCGGAGCTCGCGACGCTCACCAGCCGCTTCATCGACCGTCCGATCCGGCCGCTCTTTCCCGAAGGGTTTCGTCACGAGATCCAGGTCCTGGCGACGGTCCTCTCGGCCGACAACGACAACGAGCCCGGCATGCTGGCGATGACCGGGGCCTCCGCCGCCCTGATGCTGTCGGATGCCCCGTTTACGACGGCAATCGCCGGCGTACGCGTCGGGCGCGTGGGCGGGGTCCTTAAGGCCAATCCGACCATGGAGGAGCTCGAGGCCTCTGACATCGACCTGGTCGTCGCGGGCAGCCGCGACGCCGTCATGATGGTGGAGGGCGACATGGAGGAGGTCTCCGAGGCGGACGTCGTGGAGGCGATCGCCTTCGCGCACAGCGCGATCCAGCCCCTGCTCAAGATCCAGGAGGATCTGCGGCATCTCGCCGGCAAGCCGAAGATGGAGATTGCGCCGGCGGAGGAGGATGAAGGCTTCCGCGAGGAGGTCCGAGCTTTTTGTGAAGACAAACTCAAGGCCGCCCTGCGGACTCCCGAAAAGCAGAAGCGACAGGAGGCCATTGCGGGACTTGAGGCGGACCTGGCCAAGGCGAAAATTCCGGCCGAGGATGACGGGACCATGGCCAAGAAGGTGAAGCACCACTTCGAGGATCTCCAATACAGGCTCATGAGACAGATGGTCACGGACGAGAAGGTGCGCATCGACGGCCGCCGCTACGACGAGATCCGGCCGATCACGGTCGAGGTCGGGCTCCTGCCGCGCGCGCATGGCTCGGCCCTGTTTACCCGGGGCGAGACGCAGGCCCTGGTCGCCGCAACGCTTGGCTCGGGCGACGACGAGCAGATCATCGACGCCCTCGCCGGCGAATGGACCAAGCGCTTCATGCTGCACTACAACTTCCCCCCGTTCTGCACGGGCGAGGTCAAGCCCATGCGCGGGGCGAGCCGTCGCGAGATCGGCCACGGGGCCCTCGCCGAGCGCTCGATCCTCAGGATGATCCCTCCCGCGGACGCGTTCCCATACACCATCCGTGTCGTTTCCGAGATCCTCGAGTCGAACGGCTCGTCCTCCATGGCGACCGTCTGCGGCGGAACGCTCTCCCTCATGGACGCCGGCGTTCCCGTCAAGGCGCCGGTGGCGGGCATCGCGATGGGCCTGGTCAAGGAGGGCGACAAGGTCGCCATCCTCTCCGACATCCTGGGCGACGAGGATCACCTGGGCGACATGGACTTCAAGGTCGCGGGCACGGAAAAGGGCATCACCGGGCTCCAGATGGACATCAAGATCGCCGGGGTCGAGGGCGCGCTTCTGGCGAACGCCCTGGAGCAGGCGCGCCAGGGCCGTCTGCACATCCTGGGCAAGATGAAGGAAGGGCTGGCCGAGCCGCGCGCCGACCTTTCGCCGTACGCCCCGCGGATCAAGACGCTTAAGATCGACAAGGAGAAGATCGGGGCCCTGATCGGGCCGGGCGGCAAGAACATCCGCGGCATCGTGGACGAGACGGGCTGCAAGATCGACGTCGAGGACGACGGAACGGTCAAGGTCTATTCGAACGACGCCGAGGCCATGGCCCGTGCGGTCGAAAAGGTGGAAGAGCTGACCGCCGTTCCCGAGTTGGGCAAGACCTACCGGGGCCGGGTGGTGAAGATCGCCGAGTTCGGCGCCTTCGTGAACATCTTTCCCGGCACCGACGGACTGCTCCACGTCTCGGAGATCGACTACCAGCGCGTCAACAACGTGCGCGACGTCTTGAACGAGGGCGATGAGGTGATGGTCAAGGTGATCCGCATGGAGCCCGACGGCAAGATCGCGCTCTCGCGCAAGGAGACGATGCCGCCTCCGGAGGGCTACGTGCCGCCCCCGCCGCGCGAGGGCGGATACCGGCGCGAAGGTGGCTTCCGGGACGACCGGGGTGGAGGCCGCGATCGCGATCGGCGCCCCCAGGGCGGAGGACGCCGCGATCACGGCCCCCGCCGTGATCGCTGAAAAAGGGTGGAATTTGACCCTTTTTCCCCCGCCGTTATGCAAAAGCGGTTTCTAAGTCCCTGACAATGCAGGTAGAATGGCATCCCGCCCCGGGAATGATCCGGGCATAGTCTTTGCACCCTCAAGAGAAGGGCGACATAGCGCGCCCTCTTTATGGGTGGTCCCGATACAACGCCGGCGCCTGGTGGCCGGTCCGTCGTCGCGAATCCCCCGCGGGATCCCAACGTGGTGCAGGACCAACCCGTTCCGGGCGGGGGTGGCACGGCGGCTGCGATTCCCGGGGGTCCCGTCAGCGAGTTCCGCACGCTGGGGATGGCGTCCTCCTACCTGCACATGGGCCAAGGTTGGGGCAGCCTCCTTTCGCTCCTCTCCGACAACGCGCGTGTCAGCGCCGTCGACTCCGAAATCCTGGATCTGGAGCTGCGCGCCCGGACGGTCAACGGTCCGGCCCTGGGAGAGACGACGGAACGCTTGGAACGGTTGCGGTCCATCCGGACGACCGTGGATCAACTTTCGGCCCTGACCATTCGCCGTCCCGACGTCGACCGGCTCCGGAGGGAGGCCCTGGACAAGCTTCTGGGAGGTGCGGCCAATCCGCCGCGTGCCGCCGAATACGAGGAGGGGAGGCGCCTGTTCGTGGCCCTTCAGCGCTACGCGCGCGCCGAGGAGAGGCGGGAACTGGTCCGGCGGCGGATTGAATCGCTCTACCCGCCGCCGCCGTCCGATTCGCAGATCGCCTATCGACTGAATTTTGACGGCGTCACCGACGCCCAGTTGGATCCCTGGCGGCACCCGCCGGCCGACCGGCTTCGGTCTCTCTCGGTCGTCCAGACCTACGGCTCCCTCCGAGGCTCGACGGACGCGAACGACATCGCCGTGGCGGATTACGCCGACCGTCTCTTCGATCACTTCCGCACCCAGAACGCCGTCTACGACGAGGGCCTCATCGGTCCCCCGAATCCCGATACGATCGGATTCCTGAACGGGCTGAGCGGGGAACTGGAAGGACTCACGACCGATCTCAATCTCCAGACGTTCTTCGACCGGATCGCGACCCACGAGAGGACTCGGACGCTCGCCGGCGGCAACGAGGCGGGGCTCGCCTCGCTGCACACAACCGACGGGCTCCAGGCGATGGGACAATACCCCGCGCTCGTGACCGCATTGACCGAATACGACGCGCGTGTTGCCCGCCGGGTTCCGCCGATACCGCTCGATCAGCAGAGGACGATGCTCCTCGATACCTGCCGCCTCATGGTCCGGCGCGGCGAGCGTTTCGAGAGCCTTCTCTCCGGGGCGCGCGGTTCGGACCGCCCGCTGCGGAGCGACCTGGAGGCGCAGCTCCCGGAGGCCCGAAACCTTGTGGCGTATTTGGAAAACCTGGGCGGCGCCGACCTGACGCAGGCGAACTTGAGCCTCGCGGCCTCGCGCCTGGCCCCCGTCACCCAGACGTTCCAGACGATAGAAGAACGGAACGTTCAGGACGGGATCCGGCGCCTGCTCGATCAAATCGAGCGGTTGCCGTCCTCCGAGAACAACATCGCGCCGATCCGTGCCGACTTTCACACCCTCGTGACGGCGGGGCCGGCGTCCTACGCCGACCGCTTGGCGGCCTACCGGCAGCTCGCGCAAAGGATCGACCAGGCCGCCTCCCTCCGTCTGGTCGACGCGCGCATCGCGAGCTTTTCCGAACAGCAAGGCGTCGTCCGCGAACGGGACGAAATGGTGAACATCCTGGGCGTGCTGGCGGGCGCGCCCATCGGGGCGGCGGATGCCCACCGGCAGGTCTCCGCGGAGAGCCGCGAGGAATACACGCGGATGCGGACCGAGTACCAGGGCATCCGGACGATGCTGACGTCTTCGGACCCCGCGGAGGTCGCGCAGGGCCGTCTGCTCCTCCGCCAGATGGAGGGCGTGCGCCAACAGGACGTCCTGCGCGAGGCGGCGGAAAACGCGGGGACCTTCAACCAAATCTTTCTCGTCTCGACGATCGTGCTCGCGACCATCCCCCTTTTCCTCGAGGCGATCCCGGCCGGCATCGTCGGCGGCGGAGCGGTCGCAACGGGGGAGGTCTCCCTCCTGCAATTGGGCAACCTGGGGCTCCGCGCCGTGCTCGGCCGGACGGCCTTGAGCCTCGGCGCCCAGAGGGGCCTGGCCACGCTCGGCACCTACGCGCTCGCCTCCGGCGTCATGACGGGCGTCAACCGGAGTCTGACGACGCTCATCTTGGGCGAGCAGGCCCTGCAGCACGGCGTGGGCGTGGAGTTTCTGATCAACATGGCCTTCATGGGCGCCGGTTCCCTGGCCGCGCGCGGGATGGGGCTCGTGATCGACGCGGCCGTCGAGGCCATCGCCGTGCGGAACATCGCCTCGCGCGGCGGGGGGATCGTGCTCGCCCAGGGAGCCGCGGCGGTCGCTCCCTCCGAGCTGAGTCCGGCATTGCGCGCCGCGATCGACCTGGAGAAGCAGCAGATCATGCAGGGCGCTTTCGCGCGTTTCCTAAGCACCGCGGGCCCTCTCGGCGCCGAGTACGCGGCCTTTCAGACCCTCGAGTTCCTCAAGACCGCCGCGGACCTGGCGCATCGGGGCGTTCCAGACCCGGCCGGGGCGGCCTTCCGGCATGTGACGAGCTTCCGCACCCAGGTCTTCATGATGGGACCGCTCATTCTGACGCACACGATCAGCGGGACGGGCGGCGACCACAGCGGGTTCATCGCCCAGGCCCGGAGGGTCGAGTACGACGCGATTGAACGCGCCTATAACCGGGACATCGCCGCCTTCCGCCGCGACTACGCCGACCGGTTGTTCTTGCCGGACGGGAGGCCGAATCGCGAATTGTTGCTGGACGCCGAGTTCCGGAGACGCGATTCGGAGATCCTCCAGCATCGCCAGGACATGATCGCCCTCGTGGAGCCCGGCCGGCGCACGCCCGAGATGCTCGCCGAGTACGGGACGAACCAGCGCTACCTGCAGTCCCTGGAGATGTTGGGGCGGGCCGCTGAGATCAACCAGACCGTGTTCGGAGACGGCAATCGTTTCGGCGTCCGCCTGCAGGGTGAGGACGGGACGACCTTCACGTATCAGCGCCGGGTCTCGGGCGCCGACAACCTGGAGGCGCTCCTCAGGGATTATCCTTTTGCGGACCGCGCGAACGTCCGCGTCTATTCAAACGGCATGATCGAGGTGCCGATCCTCGCCAACGCCTTCATGCCCGAGCCGCAGACGATCCGTCTGATCCCCGCGAGTTCTGTCCGCGCGACGCGCCCCGCAGGAGTTCCGGTGTCTCAGGTCGTGACACCTTAGATCGAGGAGAATCATGGGAGGAGGAGGAAGACCGCCGATATTTAGGCCGGGCGCACCCGGGGAATTGCCGCGCATCGAGATCGACCGCCCGCTCGTCTCGGGCGGGGAGATCGTCAGGGACCCGTTCGCCGTGGACCCGCTGACGTCTTCCGGGGGTGACTCCGCCCTGGCGCGTTTTGGGGAAGGCACACTGCCTCCGGACATCCCTCCGGTGATCGACGGCGCGAATCCGATGCCGGGCGTGCTGAACCCCCCGGACGTCTCGGCCCTGGTCCCCGACGCCGCGTTCCCCTCTGCCGCACCGGCGCGGGGATTCCTCGCGCGCGCTTGGGAGGGCTTTTTGGGATTTTTCGGGAGGACCCGATCCGCCTCCGGCCTCGGGGAGGGGGCGATGACGTTCTACACGCCGGCTGACGATGCGACTCCCGATCCCGCCGCCGCACGCCGCGCGATCGTCGTGGACGCACGGACGGAAGAAGGCGCGCCCGGCTGGGTCGAACTCTGTTTGAACGACCCGAATCCCTTCACCCGCGTGAGGATCAAGCTCGAGATGGACATGCCGGGGAGCGAAAGTCTCGAATCGTTCCTGGGTCGTGTCGATTCGATGGTCCCGGAGGCCCGCAGGGCCGAGGTTCGGTCCATCTTGTCATTGCTCACCGACCGCTCGGCCGGTTCCGGAACATTGGTCATGCAGCTGCGCTGGGAGGTGGCGGCCGAGATCCACGCAAGCGGCGAAGGTTACCGCAACCGGTATCAACTGACGGACGCGGTCCGGACCGTTCTGGCGCGGTACGGTTTGGATGTGTCGACCCTGGAGGCCGGAATGAGCCCCGGGGACCGGGCGAGCCTGTCGGCGGTTCTGCAGAATCTTTCCCTGCAGCTGATCCCGGACGACGTCCCCGTTTTTAGGACCAGCGGGCGCGGCGTCCGCGAAGGCGCGACGACGACCGTCATGAAGGCCAATCTGGACGGGATGACCTATTGGGGCGTCGGGACCGACGGGATCGCCGTCGCCGAAAACTACGCCACCGAAGGGCGCGTCGTCGTGACCACGACGGTCGGGGAGCTCCGTCGGCTCGGGGTTCTGACCACCGACGACATCGCCATCGTCGGCAACGCCGTCGAACTCTACCACGACCCCCGCGAGGACGGTGGCTGGGTCCGCATTCCAGTACGCGTGGTGAATCGCAGCCCGGGCCATTAGTGAATCCCCAGTTATTTCAGCGGGTTCCTTCGCTTTCTTACTCAGCAAGAAAAAGCAACTTTCCCCCTGATCCGCCGATGAGGCCCCGATGCCTGGGCCTCTTCTCGTCAGCTTGATGCCGGCCGCCTTCCGTGTGACGGCTGGGACCGCATCGATCCCTGCCGCGGCCTCGCGCTCGGTCGCGGCCTTTACGCCTCCAGCCGTGCCGCGGACGTTTGATGACCGGACGGGATCGATCTTGAACAGTCTCGAGGGATTGTCCGAGCGGCGCGGACCTCTCGCGTTTCACTACGATTCAATGATGCGGGACTCGAAGGCCGACGAGAGGCCGTTCTACGCCGAGGCCTCCTGGCACCTGGACCGTCTGCTTCAACTCGAGCCGTGGCAGGACGGCGAGAATACCTACTTCGAATTTCTCGCGTATCAGATCCTCGAGGCCGTCCTCAAGAACCGCGATCTCGCGTCGTTCGTCTTTTTCCTGTCCGTCATGGGCGGAGGCCGGGGAGAGACGAGGAGCGTCGCGGCCCTGGAGGAGCTGGCGCTCAGCGAAAACATGCGGGTCGCCTTCGGGCTGTCCGGTCGCGCGCCGGCCCCGTCGACGGAGACGTTCGGCTACGCCCGCGCGGCCGGGATCATCCAGAGCCACCGGGCGTTCCGCGCGGTGCGTTCCGAGATCCTGGGCTTTCTGGGGACGGTGGTCGCCAAGATGGAGGGGAAGGCCCCGGCCGCGGGCCTCGGTTCCGACGTCTATTCCACGGACGCGTTCGAGTTCGTGCAGGCCTTCGGTTACGGCCTCGAGCATCCCGAATTCTCCCGGCGCACGGAGGAGGCGATCCGGACCTCGGCCGTTCAGCCGTTGGGGTTTCTTCGCATGAGCCGGCTCGCCCATGTCCTCATGAGCCGGGAGATGGAGCACAAGGTGGAGGAATTCCGGCCTCGCGGGCGGGACCGTCTCTCGGAGATTTGCGCGCAGATCGAGGAGGCCCTGAGACAGGACCCCGAGTCCGCACGCGCGCGCCGGCCCGTTTCGAATCAATGGAAGGACTGGGTCTCCTCAAGTCCGATTCGGGAGGCCCGCCTCCTGGCCGAGGCCCTGGGCAAGACCGTGAGCGTCTCGGTGCAGGAAGAGACGGCGTTCCGGAAGATCATGAAGGACGCCTACCGCCATGCGCCGGACGGAGTCGATTCGCATTACCGGTTTCCCTCCGGCCCTCGGGGTTGCGCCGAAATTCTTTTGAAGAGCGATCTCTCCTATGAAATGGCCTGCCGCGCCCTTCATGAATGGGTCCATATCGGCCAGGCGCGGAACCACCCAACCGGCTGGATCGAACAGCATCTGGCCCTGGCCGAGCGCGAGGCGTACGCCCTGGAGGTCGTCTTCCGGCTCTCTTTCGGCGACCGAAGGCTTTACGACGTCATCTCGTCGTTGAGTCCCCAGGGATTCGAGGCGGGTCTCACGATCTTGGTCGAGCAACTCTTCTTCCGCTTCCGGGAACTTCCGACGTAATCACAGGGGGGTTATGAATAACCCTCTTATCGATCTGTCAACGACTTCAAGCCCCAACATGATAATATAAATATAATAATATCGACTAGTTATAATTACTCTAAATTTTCATTTATTGGCATTCTCCTTGCAAGTTCACCCCATGGATTCGTTTGTCTTGCATGGGGAGGCCTATGGGCGGTGGTGGAATCAGACCGATCGAACCCCCGCGCTCGTATGACATGACTCGCGTCGAGCCTGGCGGACTGGCCCGCGTCGAGCCGGGTGTCGCTTCGGCCGATCTTGCGCTGGGCGGCGGGCTCGGGATTGAGCCGGGGTTCGGGGAATTGGCCCGCTTGGGGACCGACGTCCCCGCCGACAATCCGCTCTTCCGGCCCGGGGCCGTGTTGCCCTCGGTCACCGGCCAGCCCCTCAGCGATCCCCATACCGACTGGACGGTCCCGTATTCGCGCGACGCCCTGGCGGGCGCCATGGTGGCGTTGGGGTTCGGCGACACGGTCGTCATGCCGTCCTCGCAACTCAATCCGCTCTTGCAGGCGAGCGTTGCGCCCGACTTGGAGCGGACCGTCGTCATGAGTTCCGACCATCTCGCATTCCTGCGTTCTCAGGCCACGCGCGAGGTGACGGTCGTGACCGATAACCCCGCCCTCGCGGAGGAGCGCGCCCTGGCGGGCAGCGGCGAGGAGGAGACGGCGGTCATCCCTCTCGTCCGTCGGCGGACCGGTTCGGGCGCGGCGGAACCCGTGCCGCTGGCGGCCCGCGCGAGCTCGGGGGCCTTCGCCGACATCGTCAACCGGGCCGTCTTCACGCCCGCGACCGGGGACCTCGCGCGCATGCGCATGGAGACGCTGAGGCTCTTGGGACAGACCGAGACGAACCACCGCTCCGAGTGGCATAGGCATCTCTTGAGGGACGCGGCGGCGATCGAGGCGAATCCGGACGCTTATCCCCCGGAGTACCGGCGGATGGTCGCCGACGCGGCGCTCGCCCTCGACCCGCGCGCGGACGTCAATCTCGTCGCCCTCGACAGGGAGTTGATGCGGCTGCTCGCGATCCAAGATCCGACGCCCGCCGACGAAATCCTGCTCTCGCAAACCTACGCCCTCCTGCGTCACCAGACCGGCGTCGTGCGGCGCTTTGAGGCGCATCACCAGGAAAGCGAAATCCTCGGGGGCATCGTCCGGCGTTTTTTCCGTCCTTTCAACACCGACATGGTCGCGCGCGCGACCGACGAACGCGTTCAGGCTTACATGCGGGGGCATCCGGGCGTCGATTTCGAGTCGGCGTCGTGGATCGCCGGCGTCGGACCGACGGAGGCGAGCATCTTTCCATCCGCCGTCCTGGGATTCCGGCTCGTGGATTCGACGGTCGTGGGACCGCCGGCCCCCGGGGCGGCGTCGCACGGCGTCAGTCTCCGCGTCGCGGGGGACGCCGGCGAGTTCCTCGATTTCCTGGAGACGACAATTAACAGCGGCGAGCCGCCCGTGCAGTTTCCGATCGAAATGACCTATGGGGACACGGCGACCTACCATGACCCGGTTCGCGGGGACGTGGCCGTTCCCATGGAGGTCACCGAGAACATCCTTTACACGCCCGAGGCCCCCGCTCAATGGGCGACGATGACGGCCCGGCGCGATCCCGGCAACCCGAGCCGGTTGATCGTGACCCAGAGCGTGGAGATTCGCCGTCCCGACGGGACGATGGAGCCGAGGGAGCTTCGCTTTTTCGTCGAGGTGACCGGCCCATGAGCGGAGGCGCGAGACCACCCGGAGGCGGAGGGCTGATGCGTCCGGCGGGGCCGATGGACCTGCGCGTCCCGGACGTGGCGGAAGACTTTACGGTCCTCCGGCCGATGCCGATTCTTTCCGTGGGCGGCCTTTCCGGCGCCCTGATCGCCGGGCCGGGAGTGTCCGGATCGGATGCCTTGGCGGCTCTTGGGGCCGGCGCGGCGCCTCCGGCCCCGATCCCCAGCCATTGGAGGGCGAGCGCCTCCTCCATCGTGCCGCTCGCCTCCGGAGTTCCGATCATTCCCGACGCGAATTCGGGGAGGCCCTTCGTGATCAGCCGCGCCCCGGGCGCCGACATGGTCTTGAGCGGCGGGTTGGTCCCGCCGGGCGCGCAGCCGGTCTGTGCGACCATCGTTTACACCTCCCAGGGCTGGATCGTGATCAACGGAGCCCTCAACGCCGACGGAACGGTCACGCCGGGTTCGTCGGGGCTGATCGTGAACGGCAATAGCGTCGCAACGTGGGCGCCGATCGCGGCCAATGACGTGATTCAAGTCCCCGAGGCGGGCAATCTCCTGGCGGGCGATTCGTTCGTGTTTGTCGATCCCCTGGAGACGACGAGGCGCGTCGCGTTGCCCCCGGGACCCGAACTGGAGATGGGGGAGCCTTGGATGAGGCGGCGGGAGTCGGACGGGAATATCGTGGCCTTCGCCTCCTTCCGGGGGATCATCGACAAATACCCGGAGAACCAGGATCGCGCCTTTTACCGGATGTCTGCGGATGGCGGCGTCGTCGCGGGCATCGCCGACGGCATGGGCGGACACGCCAGCGGCGAGAGGTCCGCGGAGATCGGCCGGCACGCCTTCGAGGACGGGGTCGATTCGGGCATGAGCCTGGGCGACATCGTCGACGCGATGAACCTCGACATTTTCGAGAGCAACCAGGCCCGCCGTGAGCGGGGTGGGGCGGTGTTCGCAGGCGTCCACCTGCATACCGACGGAAGGATCGAGGCGCGGACGGTGGGGGACGGTGAGGTGGTCGTCATGAGCCTCCCGGCGGACCGGTCCTCCGGCTTGCGCCTGGACTACTGGTCCACGCGACCGTCCTTTATGCAGGGCCACGCGTACCGTCTTCCCACGCTCCCCGACGGGCGTGTCGTCCTGGGATACGAGCGGACGCTCCGCCTCGATCCGGACTCGAACGTCGTCGACACCGCCCTGGGGCTTCACGGCCAGTCGATGGAGGGCGTCCAGTCAGCCGACTGGATCAACACCGAGCCGGGGCGGATCTATCTCGCCATCCCCATGTCCGACGGGCTCTCGGAACAGTACATCGACCATGCCGAGATGATGGGCGTCGTCGACGCCTACATCCGGCGCACGGGCGACGTCTCGCCGGACGGCATCCGCGACGCCTTGATGCGCGATGCGTTGATCCGCTGCAGCCTGGCGCGCATGGCCTACCGGGAAGGACGGCCGTTCGCGATCACACAGTCGACGTTTCGGAGGGCGTACCGGGAGATGACGCTGGAAATGGACGGGGTGGCCACCGATCCCCCGTCCGATCTCCCCATTTGGCCCTACCAGAGCCACACGGGGCCCAATGGCGCTCAGGAGCACTACTTCATGATCCCGGCGGGGGGAACGGCCTTCGTCGTGCGCGGCGTGACCCGGCCCGACGGGAGCGTGATTCCCGATCCGGCGGTTGTGAGTCCCACGACGGGCCGCCTGATCCTCTCGAATCCCGCGGCGACCGACCATCCCTCCATCGTCGGCCGCTTCAAGCAGGACAATATCAGCGCCGCGGTCGTCGCCTTTGAGAGGACCCCCTAGGACTCGAAAGCAGCTGATTTCTGAGCAACTTTTGACGTCAGTCCCCGATGGTGTACGGGATGCCGTCGTACCCGTTCATCGGTGGACATTGGCCCGTCCTGGTGCCGCCTTGTGGCGTGCCGCAGGAGGGCGCGTCCCCGGTGCTTCCGGCGCCGGCGTCCGGGGAAGGGACGGCTACGGTGGCCTCCGTCCCCCGTTCGGAGCCGCCCGCGGTGCCGGCCCTGTGGGCGGCGCACCCGCTCGCGCCCTTCGTCCGGAGCATCCTCGATCGACTCGAGCGGATGGACGCCGGCGATCCGTCGGCGAATTCCCTCCACGAATACTTGAGCCACGAGATCGCCCAGGCCGTCCTCCGGAGCGGCGAAGACGCGCTTTGGGAGAGGTTCTCCGTCCTGCTGTTACGTTCCTATTCCCTGGCGGATCTGGAAAGGTTTTGCGAGGGGCCGGGCTTCGGCCCGCGCTTCCGGTTGGTCGATGCCCCGGCCCGACTCTCGGCCGGCGCCGCCGGAGCCTGCGTCGTCCTGGACGGCCAGGGGCTTCCCGGGGACCTCAAAGGGGTCCTCCAACGCTTTGTCGGGACCGTCGATTGGAAGCGCCGCTGTCTGGTGCACCCCGACGGGTTTTCGGAGGCGCACCCGACGCCCGTCGGAGAGATTCCCGGGGTTTTTCTCACGGCCCTGGCCGATCCGCGCCTGGCCCCGTCGGTGGCCGGGGAGCTGCGCGCGGCGCCGTCGCACGCCACGGCCTATCTGAGGCTCAACCGGCTCTTTCACGTGCTCTCGCGGCGGACGCCGCCCCGAAGCTGCGAGCACAAGGTCTTCGAGTTCGGCGGTCTCCCCTTCGTGAAGGCGGGCTATGACTCCGGCGGCGCCCTGCGCGCCCGTTCCGCGGACGAGATCCGCGGGACGATCCACACGGGGTTCCTGGACGATCCTGAGCTGGCCGCGTCGGTCCTGCGTTTTTGGCGCGAAGCGGAGAGGCTCTTGGCCCGGCCGTTGGAGGAACGGACGCAACGATGGGAGGACCTTGTGCGGGCTTCGGCCGTCCATGGGGACACGCGGAGTCCGGAGCGCCTGGGCGCCCTGGCGAGGATTTACGACGACGGAATCGCCCGGGAGCTCGCGGCGAGGCTCCATCCGGAGACGGGCGATCTGAGGACGGATTTTTTTTCGGTCAAGGCCTTGCGGGCTTACGTCGTGGAAAAGGCGAGGGCCCAGGGGACGTCGTCGGCCTCGGCGGTGGAAGCCGCCTATGAGCACCCCCTGCTCGGGGATCCCGAAAAGCGCTTTTTGATGCTCGACTCCCTGGGCGAGAGGGACGTCGCGGCCAACCTGCGCCACGAATACCTCCACGTCCGGCAAATCGAGGAGAGAGGGCTGGCCTGGCGCTACCTGAACTTCGTCGCGTCGGAGGTCGAAGCCTACCTCGAAGAAATTCTCCTGCGGCTGGCCTCGGGCGAGGAGGGGTTTCTGCGCCTCGCGTCCTCCGTAAGCCCTTACGGGCTGCTTTTGAGCCTCAGGCTTTTCGTCGAACAGACCTACCTCAGAAAAACCCGCTGAAGGACTGGATCGCGAACATCACGATCAGAGGCTTGCAAAGAGCGCCCGGACGGCCCCCCGGGTCTCTTCCCGTGTGCCGGAATTGTCGATGAGGAGGTGGGCCCTTTCCGCCTTTTCGGCGGACGGCATCTGGGAGGCCATGCGAAGCCGCGCGGCGGTTTCGTCGAGATGGTCCCGTTCCATGAGGCGCTTGAGCTGAAGGTCCTCACTCAGGGTGACGGCGACGTTTTTGTCCATGCAGCCGGCGAGTCCGGATTCGAAGAGAAGGGCGGCGTCGACGACGATGGTCTTCGGATTCCGTTCCAGGCGCAGCCGGGCCACCTCCTGGGCGATCGCGCGGAAGATGACGGGGTGAGTGATCGCCTCCAAGCGCCGTCTTTTCTCGTCGTCCTCGAAAACCAAGGCCCCCAGCTTTTCGCGATCGAGGGTTCCGTCGCCGGCGAGGATCTCCCTCCCGAACTCCGCGACGATTTCGTCATAGGCCGGTTCTCCGGGGCGGACGACGTCCCGCGCGATCTGGTCGGCGTCGATGACCGGCAATCCCATTTCCCTTAAAATTCCGGAAACGGTCGACTTGCCGCAGGCGATGCCGCCGGTGAGTCCGACGAGCGTCAGGTTCCCCTCCATGCGTTCATGGAGGAGGGCGACGGCCGGATTCTCCCGGGCCTGGATTTCCATCGTGGACCAGACCTCCGTGACCAATTCGGCTTCGCCGAATTCAATGATCGCCTTCTTCTTCCGGCGCGAAGGGGTCTTTTTCTTCTTTTTGACGGGGCGGGGCTTTGCCTTCGAGGATTTTTTTCGCGAGGTCAAGGAGGGCCTCCTTCGTGTTGGTTTCCGGATCGTCCAGAACGTATTCGATCAGCTCTTTCAGGATCCGCCCGATCCCCGGGCCTTCGGGGATCCCCAGGGCCATCAGGTCCGTCCCGCGCACCGCCAGATCCTTCACGCCGAACGGGGTCTTCTTCTCCAGCTCGTCTTGGATCTTTCGCCGGAGGCGGAGCACCCCCTTAATGCCCTCCGGGTACTTGCCGCCGCGGTTGTCGGCGATGCGGAGATCCACGAGTTTCAAGATCTGATCGGGCCCCACCTTGTTGATGAACCGGCGGATGGCGCGGTCGTTGAAGTGGGCCTTGGTCTGGAACATGTGGTGTTCGACCAAGTGCGCGACGTTTTCAGGATTGACGCCCAAAACGGTCATTTTCAGATGGCTCATGCGTTTCCGCGCCATGCGCTTGGAGAGGATCTGGTGGCCGTAGAACGTCATCCGGTTCTTATCGGCGTCGAACCGCTGCGTGCGCGCCTTGCCCACATCGTGGAAGAGGGCGGCGAGCATGAGCTCGAGATCCCCCGCCATCGGAATCGCCTCGTCCTTTCGCGAGGCGTCCAGGACCTTCATCGTGTGAAGAAAGACGTCGTCCTTGTCGGCCTTGTTGCCTTGCTCGACGCCCACGTTCTCCGCGAGCTCCGGAAGGAGGGGGCCCAGGAGGCCGGTGTCCCTCATGAGGACGAAGCCTTCCGACGGCTTCTCGGCCGAGAGGAGTTTGCGGATCTCCTCGCTCACCCGCTCGGGCGAGACGGTGCGGATCCGGTCCGCGTTTTTCTTCATGGCCTCGAAGGTCGCCGGTTCGACCGCGAGCTTGAAACGGGCCGCGAACTGGACCGCGCGCAGGAGCCGGAGAGGGTCCTCTTCAAAGGCGCGGTCGAAGACCATGCGGAGAATGCGGTTCTCGAGATCCTCCTTGCCCTGAAAGGGATCGAGAAGCTTTCCCGTGCTCGTTTCGATCGCCATCGCATTGATGGTGAAGTCGCGGCGGGAGAGATCGACTTCAACCGGCAATTCGGGATCGAAATCCACGAGAAAATCCCGATGACCCGCGCCGGTTGACGTCTCCTTGCGCGGCAGGGCGAAGTCGTACTCCGTCTCCGGCGCGTCCTTCGGGTGGAATTTCAGGACGCCGAAACTTTTTCCCACGGTGAAGACCTCGCCGTGGCGGCGCAGGATCCGGGTGATCGCGTCGAGTTTCAAGCCCGTGACAAGGAGGTCTTTGTCCTTGGAGACGCGGCCGAGCAGGCGGTCGCGGACGGTTCCGCCGACTTCAAAAACGCGGCCGCCCGCTTGGTTCAGCTCGGTGAGAAAGGACACGGAGGCCTCTTTACCGGTAGGTTTCAATCTTGGTCTTCTGGCGCTGTATTTCGAGCCAGTCGCCGAAGAGGTCGATTGGGGAGGTGCTGGTGATCGAAGAGGATTTTTCCTCGAGCGATCGGTCGAGCTCGCTCTCCCAGGGTCCGAAGGCGGCCGTCACGACCGTTTGGGTCTTCTCGATGAGGAGGTCGCGGCGGACGGCGTTTTCGAAGTCCTCGCCGTTGCGCCGGCGGTAGTCGGGCAAAAAGTTGTTTTCATAGGCCTTGAGGTCGAAATTGCCGGCGGCGAAAAGGCCCGTGTTGTTGCGGATGAATTCAGCCACCTCTTCATCGGAGACCGTCAGACCGAGTTCGTGGCCGTAGCGCGCGGCGAGCTCGCGGGTGACGAGCTGGTCGAGGACGTTCCCTTTCAGGATTTCCTCCATGTTTTCCGGAAGATTACCGGAAATGTCCTGGCGCAGACGTTCGACGGTCTCTTGCATCAGATTCTCGTATTTTTTCCGCGGGATGCCTTGGCCGCCGACGCTCGCGACGTAGAGGTGGGCGTCCTGGTAGCGGTTGGCGACCCTCGACCAACCGAAGAAGGCGATGAAGGTGAAGATGATGACGCCCAAGGTGGCCTTGACGACCCAGTTGGCGGCGTGTCTGCGGATTTCGTCTAACACGTTTCGAACCTCCTAAAAAATCCAATTCCGAATCGCACCTTTGGTGTGGAGGTCCACTAATTCGAAAAAGCGAACGAAATCAACAAATTTCTTGATATTCCGCCGCCGTTGGTGATAGCTCGCTCGACACTAAAGTGCGATTCAAAACTCGGATTTTCGCAAGGGGTTGAAAACGTGATTTTCGATTCTTTCCTCGGATTTTTTTCCAACGATCTGGCGATCGACCTGGGCACGGCCAACACCGTCGTCTACGTCAAGGGTCGAGGCATCATTGCCTTCGAGCCCTCCGTCGTCGCCGTCCAAAAAGACCCTCGCGGAATGAAGAAGGTGCTCGCCGTGGGCAAGGAGGCCAAGGAGATGTTGGGCCGGACGCCCGGCAACATCGAAGCCATCCGCCCCATGCGCGAGGGAGTCATCGCGGACTTCGAAGTGACGGAGGCCATGCTCCGCTATTTCATCCGCAAGGCGCACAACCGGAAGACCCTGATCCGTCCCCGCATCATCATCTCGGTGCCCTTTGGCATCACCGAGGTGGAGAAGCGCGCGGTGCGCGAGTCGGCGGAGTCCGCCGGCGCCCGCGAGGTTTTCCTGATCGAGGAGCCGATGGCGGCGGCGATCGGGGCCGGGCTGCCCATCACGGAGCCCTCGGGCAACATGATCGTCAACATCGGCGGCGGCACGACGCAGGTGGCCGTCATCTCCCTGGCGGGCGTCGTCTACAGCAAGTCCATCCGGATCGCCGGCGACAAGATGGACGAGGCGATCATGAACTACCTCAAGCGCAAGTACAACATGCTGATCGGCGAGCGGACGGCGGAGCAGATCAAGATCAACATCGGCACGGCCTATCCGGAGAACGAGGTCCGGACGATGGAGATCAAGGGCCGCGACCTGGTCGCCGGCGTACCCAAGACCCTCGAGATCAATTCGGAGGAGGTGAGGGAAGCCATTCAGGAGCCGATCAACGCGATCATCGAGGCGGTCAAGGTGGCCCTCGAGCGGACGCCGCCGGAGCTGGCGGCCGACATCGTCGATCGTGGGATCTGCATGGCGGGCGGGGGCGCCCTCCTCAGAAACATCGATGTCCTGATCCGAGAGGAGACGGACCTCCCGGTCATGATCGCCGACGATCCTCAAACCTGCGTCGTGCTCGGGACGGGCAAGGCGCTCGATCAGCTCGACACGCTCAAGGGCATTACCATCACATAATTAGCCACGGAACGTGAAACGTTCCGTGGCTCCTCGCATGTTCTTTTCTGGAACCAGGCTGAAGAAACTCATGATCGCCGCGGCGCTCGCGGGCGCGGCCCTGCTTCTCTATCTTCGCCATCAGCAGATCGAATCCTCCGGAGCGCTTCGCTGGTTCGACCGCCCGGTCGTCTTCGTGGTATCGCCGGCCGTACGCGGGGTGACGGCCGCGCGCGATCGCGTGGCGCGGACCTTCGAACGGTATGTTTTCCTCAAGGGCTTGGAACGGGAGAATGAGACGCTTCGGGCGGAAAACGCGCGGCTCAAGGAGCGGGAGGTCGTCTCGAACGGCCTGGAGGAGGAGAACCGGAGGCTTCTGGCCATGCTCGACCTCAAGAACCAGCTCTCGGGCAAGGGGGTCGTGGCCCGGGTGACCGGTTATCCGCCGGCTGCGCCGTACGGGATCATCACAATCAACAGGGGGTCGGACGACGGCGTGAGGCGCCGCGCCCCCGTGGTTTCCGCGGACGGCCTGGTGGGGCAGGTGTCCCGGGTTTTTCCGGGCACGAGCCAGGTGCTGATCATCACCGATCCCACCAGCGCCGTGGACGGGCGGCTCGATCCTTCCGGGGCCCGGGGCTTGGTCGTCGGCAAGTCGCTCAAGCTCGGGCTGAAAAGGGACCTCTTCATCAGCGCCTTCGAGTACTTGAGCCAATCGACGGATATCGCGGAGGGCGCGCGCGTCACAACGTCCGGCATGGACGGCGTGTATCCGCCCGGCATTCCGATCGGAAGCGTTCGCGAACACAAGGCGAAGCAGTACGACATCTTCCAGCAGGCCGAAGTGATTCCGGCGGTCGATTTTTTTAAACTGAGCGAGGTCTTGGTGCTGCCGTGAAAGCGTCGCCATTCTTTTTCGTGGTCGTCTTCGCGGCCCTCATCCTCCAAGGATCGGTCGTGCGGCTTCCTCTTCCCGACCTGAAACTGGACATCGTCTGGCTGGCGGTCCTTTTTCTGGGATTTTACGTCCCGCTCGTGCCCGGCGGATTCGTCGTCCTCCTGTTGGGATTGATCCAGGAAGCCCTGGGGGCGCCGTTTCACGGGACGGTCTCCCTAGCCTACCTCGCGGTTTATTTCCTGCTCCGCATGACGCACCAGAACCTCTTTTTTCAAAAGAGGACGTCTCAGGCTGTTTGGGTCGCTCTTCTTTCGTTGGCGTACCGGGGCCTCGAGTCCGGCCTCCTGGTCTGGCAGGGTTACGCATTTCCCGCGGGCTTCGGCCATCTGGCGGCGTGGGCCGTTCTGGAAGGCGTGGCCTCGATAGCGGTCTTTCCCTTGCTGCGAGCCGGAGGCAAAATAGAGCGGCCGTATGCCTCTTGAACTTTCCACCGAACGCCGGACGCATTTCGAGGGCCGCTACGTCTTTTGCTACCTCGTGATCCTTCTGTTTTTCTCCGCCGCGACCGCGCGTCTGTTCTACCTGCAGGTCGTCCGGGGGCGGAATTTTCTCGCATTCTCCGCCGTCCACACCATGAAGGAGATCCGGATGCCGGCCTCCCGGGGCGTGATTTTCGACCGGAACCGGCGGCCGATCGCCCAGAACCGTCCGTCCTTCGACTTGAGCGTCGTGCCCCAGGAGATCGTCGACATCGAGGGCGTCAAGAAAACCCTTCGGACGTTTGCCCAAGTCGATCCGGAACTGGTCGAACAAAAGTGGGCCAAAAACAAAAAGAGCCCGTCCTATTTTCCCATTCCCGTCGCGTCCGACATTCCCTACGACACGGCCGTTCGCATCCGGACTGCGAAGTCGCTCGAGCCGGACGCCTCGGACCCGGAGGGGGGCTTCGATTTCAGGGGCGTCGAAGTGGGCGCGCGCCCTTTACGCAGCTACCCGCAGGGCCCGATCGCCGCGGCGACCCTGGGCTACATCGGGGAAATCTCCGAAAAGGAACTGGCCCGTGTGAAGAAGGATCAGCCGGGACGTTACGTGCTGGGTGACCTGGTCGGGGCCTCGGGGCTGGAGAGGACCTGGGAGTGGCTGCTCAAGGGGCGCGACGGCTACCAGCAGAAGATCGTCGACGCCGTGGGGCGCGAGGTTCAGAACGAGGACCTGGCCTCTCTTCTGACGGAAGAGGAATCGGTTCACGGGAGCAACCTGATCCTGACCCTGGACAGCCGCCTCCAAAAATTCGCGGAGGATCGGTTTGAAGGCAAGTCCGGGGCCCTGGTGGCCCTCGATCCGAATGACGGAGAAATCCTCGCCATGGTGAGCGTCCCGTCTTACGATCCCGGCGAGCTCGTCGCGAACGTTTCCCACAATTACTGGGCGAAGCTCGTCACCGATCCCGGGAACCTGCTTCTCAACCGGGCGACCCAAGGGGCGTACCCGCCGGGCTCCACCTTCAAGCTCGTGACCGCCCTGGCCGCGCTCGAGGAGGGGATCATCGGGCCCAACGACCGGATCGGCTGTTCCGGGGGGCTCAAATACGGCAAGCGGTTCTTCAAGTGCTGGAACAAGGGAGGCCACGGCGCCATTTCGGTCGAGCGCGCGATCGCCGAGTCCTGCGACACCTTTTTCTATCAAATGGGGCTCAAGCTGGGAGTCGACCGGTTGGCGAAGTACGCGAACCTCTTTGGGTTGGGGCTGAGGACGGGAATCGACCTGGAAGGGGAGAAGCCGGGACTCATCCCGACGGCGGAATGGAAAAAGAGGGTCTTCAAGCAGGACTGGCAGCCCGGCGAGAACATTTCCATTTCGGTGGGGCAGGGATACGACACGGCGACGCCGCTTCAGAACGCCCTCATGGTGTCCGAGATGGCCACGGGACGGAAAATTGTTCCGCATTTGCTCAAGGCCGTTGAGGGGGCGGACGGTCTCATGGAACGTCCGCCGTTGCCCGGGGAAGGGGAGCCCCTTCCGGTCTCGCCTAAGAATCTGGAAATCGTCCGCAAGGGCATGCTGGGGGCGGTCCAGAGCCCAGGAGGCACGGCGCATCGGCTCGCCTCCAAGACCTTCCAGATGGCGGGCAAGACGGGGACGGCCCAGGTCATCAGCGAGGAGGGCAAGGCCCGGGCCCGGGGCATCAACACCGAGGATCACGCCTGGTTCGTGGCCTACGCGCCGGTCGAGGGACCGCGTATCGCCGTGGCTGCGATCGTCGAGCACGGCGGCTTCGGTGCATCGGCCGCGGCGCCGATCGTGCGGGACGTGATCGAAAAATATCTCGATTTTCAGGGTTTGTTGCCCAAGAAGGAAGAAAAACAGGCGGCCCCCAAGAAGGGAAAGAGACGTGTTCGATAAGAGATTGAAATACCACTTTCATTGGCCTCTGCTTTGGGTGACGCTGGCCCTCTCCGTCGTCGGTCTCCTCAATCTCTACAGCGCGACCTATGACATCGCCGTCGGTTCGGTCTCCCCCCTGTTCGTCTCCCAGCTCGTCTGGTTCGCGGTCGGCATCGCGCTGGGGATGGCCTCGCTCCTGATCGATTACCGGATTTTGCTCCGGCTCGCGTATCCGCTTTACGCCGTCTCCGTGATCCTCCTCGCGTTGGTTCCGTTCTTCGGCAAGGAGGTGGCGGGCAACCGCAACTGGCTGATGATCGGGCCGTTCACGATGCAGCCGTCCGAATTCGCCAAAATCGCCTTCATCATCGTCATGGCGCGTTTTTTGTCCGACCACCCGACCACGCATGGTTACGGTGTGAGGGGCCTGCTCCGGCCCTTGGCGCTGCTTCTCCCGCCGCTGCTTCTTATTTTGGCGGGCAAGGACATCGGATCGAGCCTTTTTCTGATCCTCACGTTCGCCTCTCTCGTGATGTTCGCGGGCGTGCGCGCCAAGGTCGTCCTGCTCTGCGTCGCCATCGGCGTCGTCGGCGCGGTCGGGATGTACAAAAAGGTGCTCTCGGGGCATCAAAAGGCGCGGATCGAGGCGTTCCTTCATCCGGACGCCGACCCCAAGGGCATCGGCTACCATCTCTTGCAATCGAAGATTGCCGTCGGCTCCGGCCAGATCATCGGCAAGGGTTACCTGAAGGGGATGCACAACAAACTCCTCTACCTGCCGGAGAAGCACACGGACTTTATCTTTCCCGTCTTGGCGGAGGAATGGGGATTCGTGGGATCGAGCGTCGTGCTCGGGCTCTATCTGGCCATCCTGGTTTTCGGGATCCAACTGGCCTCGAAGGCCAAGGAATCCTTCGGCGTTTTCCTGGCGCTCGGCGTGACGGCGCTCTTTTTCTGGCAGGTGGCGATCAACCTGGGAGGCGTCTTGGGCCTGATGCCGCTCACGGGCGTGACGCTGCCACTTCTCTCTTACGGGGGGTCGTCGCTGGTGACGATCCTGATCGGGATCAGCCTGCTTCTGAATATCTCGATGCGGCGGTTTATGTTTTAGACCGCCTTCTTGACCAATTCCTCAAGCTGCGACTTCGGCACCGCCCCGACGACCTGGCCGACGACCTGGCCGCCCTTGAAAAGAATGACGGTCGGGATGCCCCGGACGCCGTAGCGGGCAGGGGTGTCCGGATTGCTGTCGATGTCCACCTTATAGACCTCGAGCTTGCCGGCGTATTGGTTCGCGACCTCGTCGATGATCGGGGCCAGCGCGCGGCAGGGGGCGCACCACGTCGCCCAAAAGTCCACGATGGCCGGTTTGCCGTTGCCCAGGACGTCCTTCTCGAAACTCGCGTCGGTGGCGTTCTTCACGTTCGGGGATGCCATGAAATAGATCTCCTTTTAGAGCCTGTTAGTTCCAAGGCGCCCCTGCGACTTGGGACGTTACAGGCTCTTATGCCGATGGCAGAACGCCATCGGCATTTTTTCCAAGTTAAGGATTCGGCCCCGACAAAGCAATAGGAAGAAGATTTTTTATTGACTTTAACGCGCTGCGCGGCAATAGTCCGCGGAACAAAATTTCCAAGCAAAATCAATCGTTTAGAACGTTTAGAAAATAGAAAACATTAGGAAAAGTTAATCCACCCGAAGGAGAACTACCATGGCAGCCGTCGCCTACAACGAACTCGAAGAGATGCAAAAGGGTCAGGAATCCCCGAAGCCCGACATGGTCTACAAGACCGGCGGCAACGGGGCCCTCGCCTCCAATAAGCTCGAGCAGGGCGGTTTTAAGCTCGGCGAGCGCCTCCTGGTCGCTGCGGCGCGGGCGGCCTGGCCCGTCTTCCAGTTCATCAACAAGGTTCACCAGGGTAAGCCGTTCCAGCCCCAGTGGGCCCCGGCGCCCCTTCTCAAGAAGAAGGAAAAGACCTTCCCGCAGCTCGGCTGGCCCCGCGTGACCGATTCTCTCTGCCCCCGCTGCGTTCAGGAGTCTCGTAAGGAGATCGTCTCTGGCGTCAAGGACTACACGCATCTGATCAACGAAAATCCGGGCGAGATCAAGGCGGAGATCATCGAGCGGAACGGCGAGATCCTCATGGTGAAGGATTGTCCCAAGCACGGGCACTTCGAGGACGTGATGGCGATGGATCCGAAGTTTTTGAAGCGCATCGAAAAACTGTACCCGGGCCGCGATTTCAAGTCGCCGCTGACGAACCTGCGCAATCACGGATCTTCCTCGATCCTGTATGGGCGGGGTTCCGTGTTGACGGTGGATCTGACGAATCGCTGCAACATGATGTGCGATCCCTGCTTCATGGATGCGAACCAGGTCGGTTACGTCCACGAGCTCGCGTGGGAGGAGATCCAGGAAATCCTGGACAACTCCCTCAAGATCAAGCCCAAGCGGCAGATGTCCGTTCAATTCTCCGGCGGCGAGCCGACGCTGTCTCCGCACTTTCTGCAGGCGGTCAAGTATGCCAAGGACGTGGGCTATTTCAGCATCCAGGCGGCGACGAACGGCATCCGCTTCGCCCAGGAGCCCGAGTTCGCCAAGGCGGCCTATGACTCCGGCATGCGCATCGCCTACCTCCAGTTCGACGGGGTGGGGAACGAGAACAACGAGCACCGCAAGATCTCGAACCTCTTCGACGTCAAACTCCGCGCCATCACGAACCTCTACAACGCGGGCATCGACGTCGTGCTCGTCATCACCATCGTCAACACCATCAACGACCACCAGGTCGGCCCGATCATCGACTTCGCGGTGCAGAACTCCGACAAGATCACGTTCTGCGCCTTCCAGCCCGTCTCGTTTACGGGACGCGACGAGGACATCGACGACGAAAGCCGGATGAAGCAGCGCTACACGCTTTCGCACCTGGCCCACGACGTGAAGAAGCAGACGGGCATCTCCGAGCCTCTCCGCGATTGGTTTCCGCTTTCGTCCGCGGGGCCGTTCGCGGATCTCGCGGACCTCATGAAGGGGCCGAACCAGGAGTGGGGGACGCTCAAGTGCGGGTGTCACCCGAACTGCGGCATTGCCATGGGACTCATGGTGGACAAGCAGGACCGCGAATGGCTGCCCATCTCGGAATTCATCCGCCTGGACAAGTTCGTGGACGACGTCCAGGACATCACGGACGCCGCCCAGCCCAACTGGCTCACGAAAATGGAGGTCGCGACCTCCCTGTTGCGCAATTACCGGCCGGGCAAGGCCCCGAAGAAGCTCAAGCTCAAGGAGTTTCTCCGTAAGTTCGACAAGCAGAGCGGCGGCGGCCTTAAGGGCGGAAAGGCCGACTACGGCCAGGGCGCCGAGCGAAAGAAGGACCGGTGGCACTTCATGTTCGTCGCCGGCATGTGGTTTCAGGACCTCTTCAACTACGACTTCCGACGGACCGAGATGTGCATCATCCCGTACGCGACTCAGTTAGGAGAAATCTCCTTCTGCGCCTACAATACGGGCGTGGGATGGAGGCAGATCATCGAGAACATGTTCAAGAACGCCTCGGTGGCCGATTGGTACCGAAAATACGGACGCCACGACGTCTTCGCCGGCAGCCGTCCGATGCCGGTGCCAGAATACGAGCACACCGTCCGCCTGCCGGAGCAGATCGCCCTGAAGGAAAAAGAGGGTGGGTGCGGGGATTCCTGCGGGTGTTCGCATTGATCGGTAGGGGCGAAGCTTGTCTTCGCCCTCCGGTCGCGCCGGGCGAACACGAGGTTCGCCCCTACACGGTTTCCTCTCAATATCGAGGTTATTCCAACGACGACCGGCCGGCCGCCAGGCGGGCTGAGCGTTGCGTATCCCGTGGGAGAGGATCGAGCGTCTTCATGACGACCCCCATCCGGTGAAGGGCGGTCACGTTTGTGAAGATCGCGATCAGGATGATCGCGCCGATCGTGACGATGTCGAGGGGCACGGACGGGACGAGGAAGCGGAGAAAATAGGCGAGGATGGGGCTGAAGATGGAGCCAACGCCCAGGTAGACGATCCGCTCCGGCCGTTGCATGAACCCGCTCTTGACGTCCACGCCCACGCCTTCGCCCCGCGCGCGGGTGTAGGAGACCATCATCGATCCCACGAGGCCGAGGATCGTGACGTAGAGGATCCAGGAATTCCGGTAGAGGCCCGCCAGCCCCAGAAAGACGACGGCCTCCCCGAAACGGTCCATGACGGAATCGAAAAAAGCGCCGGACTTCGACGCCTTGCCCGTCATCCGCGCGATCTGTCCGTCAAACATGTCGAAGGTCGCGCCGAAGATCATGAACCAACCGCCCGCGCCGACCATCCCCAGGCTGAAGAAATAGGCCGCCACGCACGAGAGCAGGAAGCCGCAGACGGTGAGCCCGTTCGGCGTGAAACGGAGTTTCACCATCACACGGACGATCGGGGAGGTGAGCCAGTACCAATATTCCTTGAGGAAACGGGAAAGAAACTTCGAATGCTCTTTTAAATCAACATCTTGGGTCTTTGGCCGCCGCCGGTACGTGAACCAAAAGAAAAACAGGGTCATCAGGAAGAGGGCGTTGATGGTGAGCAGGGGGCCGAGCGAGACCCACACCGGGTCCATGCTCCGTAAGAACGGGATGATCAGGAAGTTCTCGACCATGAGAGGGACAGAAAAAGCCGAAGCGTCGATCCCTGTCAATCACCATTCGTAGGGGCTCGCGCCGCCCCTTCTCCGGTGCCGTTTTTCCTTTGGTTGACAGACGGGAACGGCTTTGTTAGCTACGCGCCGCCGTGCATAATTTTCTGACGATCATCACGCAGCCGGACAACATCGCCATCGTGGTCATGATGGTGTCCACCATCATCTGCACCGTCGTCGCCTTCCGGGAGATCCGCATCAACGACAAATTGATCAAGTCCGGCAAGAAGGACCAAATCTACGAAAGAATGACCAAGTAACGCAAAATTGCGACGGATTTATTCCGCGCAATTTTGCAGGGGGCTCGGGCCAGCGGAGCGCGGTCCTTTAGGAGGATGCCCGTAGGGATCCCCCGCTCTTATCGTATTAAAGAGCACCCGCTGCTGCCGCCCCCGAAGACCTGCAGGCATTTTTCGACGGCGGGGTAGCCGAACCGCGCCACCAAGTCGTCGTTCGTCTTGAGCGAGGGGTCCATGAGCTGATCCGCGGTGATGCCGCATTCCTCCGAGGGAACGACGACCGACCGGCACTGATCGAAGCAGATCGCGCCGCCGTCGCAGACTTCGCCGGACTCACCGTCGATGACGCCGTCGCCGCAAACGGGATTCGTGCAATTCTTGCGGCAGGTATTGGGCTCGGTGTCGCTGTTCAACGACTCCCCTTGGTCGCATTCCTCTCCGTCATCGACCTGGCCGTTGCCGCACAACGATCCGGACAAGACCGATTCCTCTTCGACGGGGGGCGCGACCTCGATCGCCCCGATCGTGCAGAGGTCCGTCTTCCGCGCCGTGTGGTGCTGGTCGCCGGCGGGACAGGAGACGGCTGCCTCGATCATGGGGCTCGTCGTTTCGGGGTCGCAAGAGGCGGCCCCGGCCGTGGAGGCGTCGGGATTGCAGGCCTTCAGGACGGGATCCTCGCTCAAGTCCGGATCGACCGCCGGGGCCAGGATCACCGCGCAAGATCCGTCCGAGGCCGGCCAGTTCAGGTCGTTGTGCCCGTAAGAGAGGATGGCCCCGTAACAGTTCGGGCCCGAGCCGCCGGTCGCGACCGCGTTGCCGGTCAGGATCGAATTTTTCAGGCTGACCACGCCCGTCCCCAGGTTGGCGATGCCGCCCCCGACGGAGACCGCGGGCATCGTCTCCGGGCCGGCGGCGGCGCTGTTGCCGACCACGGTCAGGTGCTGGAGATCGGCCTTGGGAGACGTCCCGAAACGGGAGAGGGCCTCTTGGGCATAGCGGGTGAAGCCGTCGGTGACGCCCGTGCTGCCCGCCCAGGGTCCATTGAGATCGCGATAATTGTACGGGACGGGGGCGGCGGCGATGGCGCCCCCCATGAATTCGGAGAAATTGTCGAAAAAGGTGGTATTGACGACGCTCGCCGCCGCGCCGCGGACCGCCAAGGCCCCGCCGATCCCCCCCTCGTTACGGAAGAAGGCGCTGTGCGTGACCGTCAGGGGGCCTTCGGCGAAGACGGCCCCGCCCATCTTGCTGTCGGCGGTCTGGGTCACATCCCAGGGGGCATCGTCGGAGTCCAAGACCGCCGCCTTGTTTTGGGCGAACGTGGAATCGGTGATCGACAACTGGACCCCCTGCCGCGCGAAAATCGCACCGCCGGCCGGGGCCTTGTTGCCCGTCAGGACGCTCTTGCTGAAATTCGCCATGCTGAAGGCGCCCCCGTCGATGAAGACGGCGCCGCCCAGGGGCGAGTAGTAGGGCCGATGAAGATCCACCTCGTTGCCCTTGAAGGTCGTCTCGTCGAAGGAGACGAAGGTCCCGGCCCCCAGGATGTAGCCCGCGCCCCCGGAGTAGCAGGAGTTGAAATAGTCGATGGAGGGGGCATCGTAGGAGACGAAATCCGTCGCTTCGTAGGCGAAGGCCCTCTCGTTCACGGGGGCGAGCTCGCGGGCGGGATACTTTTTTGCGTCATTGTTGTAGCTGCCGCAGCCGGGGTTGCCCCCTTCGAAGGTCGTTTGATCCCAGAAGACCAGGACTTCGGAGCCGTCAAAGTTGTAGTCGTACTCGTAGCCGACATCCCGCTCGAAGCGGGAGGCGATCTCGAAAAAACGCATGGGAAGGATGCCAACGGAATCGGAGTTTTCCTTCGGGTCAACGGGGAGGGGGGCGCGCTTCAAGACGGCCCCGTGGCCGTGGATCGTCACGGACCGGTTGATGGTGGGGAGGGCTGTCGGACCCACGGGGGCGTAATGGTCCGCCTGGGAGAACGCCAGCGTCGCGTCCTCGGGGAGATTGATGGTGTCGTTGGACCCGTAGGGGTCGGAGGCCTTGTTTTGACAACCATTGTGATCGTTTCCATTGTTGATGGCGATCAGGGCCTCCGTGAAGGTGCAGTCGGTCACCAAATCACCGTACTGGTTCGTCGTATCCACGTTGATCGTCGCGGCATGGGCGCTGATTGAGATCAAGACTGCGATGACTGCGATGATGAGGGATTTCATCTCGTCTCTCCTTTGTCTTTAGGAGAGTTCTAAGCAAGCAGCGTGCCATCGCGACGAATGAGCGCTCATTCAGGAAATCATTGAGTTTTTACGCATTGCGGCAAATGAGGCCCCGTCCCGAGAGGGTCGAAAATGACACACTCAGTCGAGAGATTGACGCAAAGCGATAAAGGGAGGATCTATTCCCGGATAAGGCTGCAACCCGCATTGATTCCGCGGGCTTGCAAGGATTCAAAGGAGACCTTCTCGAGCCCCGAGGCCCCCCCGCCGCCGATCTGGCTGCATTGGACGATGGAGTCGAAGCCGTATTTCTCCAGAAGGCCCTTGTAGGGGAGGGTGGTTGCGTCCACCAGGGTGATGTTGCAGCCGGCGATGGCCTCGAAGGAGCATCCCACGAGGCAACCCGCCTCCCCGTCGCACTCCTCGCCGAACTCGGTGTCGATGACCCCGTCGCCGCAGACCGGGTTCGTGCAGTTCTGGCGGCAGGCGTTGGGCACAGTGTCGTCGTTCAGGCCCTCGCCGTTGTCGCACTCCTCGCCGCCCTCCACCGTGCCGTTGCCGCAGATGGCCCCCTCGGGCGTGGTGGTGACCGTGCAGTCCGCCTCGCAGCCGTCACCCGACTCGGTGTTCCCGTCGTCGCATTCCTCTGCGAGTTGGACCGTGCCGTCGCCGCAGACCTCGGACGCACAATTCGCCGAGCAGCCGTCGCCGTCCACGGCGTTGCCGTCGTCGCAGGTCTCGCCGTTGTTCACTTCCACCCGGCCGTCGCCGCAGACGTCGTTGTATTCGATCGCCCCCTTGCTGCACTCCTCGAACTCCATCAGGAAATCGCGGTCCTCGTCGCGGTTGACCTGGATCTGGTCGATCGAGGGGCAGCCGGTGCCGTCCGCGGAGTCGACGTTCAGGCTCGCCGCCTGTAGGGGGAAATGCCCCGTTCCCGCCGTGGTGACGTCGGTGGGGCTGTCGTCGACCCAGGCGTCGAGGCCCGCCGGCTGGTCGTAGAGATCTCCGGAAATGGGGCTCATGAAGAAGCCGGACGAGTCTCCGACGTGATTGTGCCCGCCGGAGGTGAACAGGCCGTGCCCGTCGGCGCCGTCGGCCGCGATATTGCCCGCGACGATCGTGTTTCTCAAGGTCATCGGGGCGGTGTCGAAGAGCTTGAAGATCCCACCGCCGAATTCCGCGACCGGACCCGATTCCGCGTCGTCATTGCCGTTTCCGGCGATCGTGTTGTTCAGGATATCGAAATGGGATGACGGGGAAACGTCGCTTTTTATGGGAAGCGAGAGGTACGCGATCCCGGCCCCGATCTGTGCCAGGTTATTGGCGACGGTGGTATTGATCATCTCGACGATCGAGACGAGAGACCCGTCCTTCTGTCGTGATCCTTCGCCGAAATCGAAGACGAAGATGCCCCCGCCGAGCTGGTCCGCCCGGTTGTCGTGGATGGAGCTTTCAAAGAGGGTCACCTGGCTGGAGGCGGCCCCGATCCCGCCCCCCCATCCAAGGCCTTCCGTGAGGGCGCAATCCGCGCAGTTGTTACCCTCGCCGTCTTCGTTCTCATCGCAGATGCCGTCACAATCGCACATCCCTCCCACATCGTCGTCGTCTGCCACGCATTCCAGCAGGAGGGCCTGGTTCTGGCGGATCGTCGTCTGATCGATCGTGAGGATCGAGCCGGCATCGGCGGCGATTGCTCCGCCGAAATGGGACTTGTTGTTCGACAGGATGCTCTCGTGGATGCTGACGTCGGTCGAGTCGCCTCCTTCAATATAGACGGCCCCTCCGCGAGTCCGGGCGGTCATGCTGGTCTGATTGCCGGTGGCGACCACGTCACTCAGATCGGCGAAGCCCCCGGCAACGTAGAGGAAACCCCCGTTGAAACATTCCTCACGGGGCGTGCAGGCAGTGTTACTCGCGCACAGTTCGTCCAGGCAATCCGGGTCGAAATTGCGAGCCGTCAGGTCCTTGACCTCCAGAAAACTATCCGTTTCCAGGAGGCGGAATTTGCAGGGGGGGGGAATGGTGCTGGCCCTCGTACTGATCGAGGCCTCGGCCGGTGCCAAGACCGCCTCGATCGGTTGCGTTTCAGGGGGAGGGGGAGGCGCGGCTGGACAGACCCGCTCCAGGAGGTTGCCGTTGCCCTCGATAATGACGAAGCTCTTGATCTTCGGAAGGGCGTTCGGGCCGTTCCCCAGATCGAAGGCGGTGTTGTTGCCGACATTGTCGATCTTCGCGAACGCGTAGGGGCCATCGGCCTCCAGTTCGACGACGTCAGGCTCGCCAAAAGGCGTCGCGTCCTGCGGTTTGCAGCTATCCACCGGGAGGTCGCTGTTGGCCGCCACGATGGCCTCGCTCAACTGGCACTTGCAGTCGTGATTGCCGTCCGGAAGGCCGTCGGGACTGGCGCAGGACGCAGAGTCCACCCCGCACTCGGTCTCGTTGTCGCATTTGTCGTTGGCGGACACTTCAGACCCGCTCAAGGAACCGTCGCCGTCGGTATCGAACGCCCCGGAGCCGAGGCCGGAGACGACCTGGGTCGCGTCGTCGACGACGAGGTGCGCCGCCTCGGCCGTCCCGCCGGCCAGGGAGGCCAAGGCCACGATCAGGACCAGCGGGATTGTTTTCATCTCTCGTTCCTCCTCCTCTTTCTCGAGAGGGCGAGCGGGGCCAGCGGGAGAGTCAGTATGAGGAAGGGCAGGAGGGCCATGGCCGAGGTGGCGGCATCACGATCCGGCCCGGCGTTCAGCGAGCAACCGGAGCGGGTCTTGAACGCGGTCACGCCTTCGCATCGGTCGCTGCCGGCGCCGCCGGAGATCAGCAGGCACTTGTCGACCGCCTCATCCCCAAAGTCCTCACGGAGTCCCTTGAGGTCCGTCGCCCCGCAGAGGGCCTCCAGCGTGATCGGACAATCGTTGAAGGAGCAGACCGCGTCGCAACCGTCGCCTACGACGGTGTTGCCGTCGTCGCAGACCTCGCCGAGGCTGCTGTCGACGATGCGGTCGCCGCAGCGGACCCTGGTGCAGTCCTTCCGGCAGCCGGAGACGGCGTTAGGGGCGTCGCTGTTGACGAATTCGCCAATCTCGCCGGCGTCGCACTCCTCGCTTCCTTCGACCTGGCCGTTACCGCAGATGGCCCCGGAGGGTTCCGTCTCGTCGTTGCAGTTCGAGTCGCAGCCGTCGCCGTTCGCCGTATTGCCGTCATCGCATTCCTCGCCCGATTCGACCGCCCCGTTGCCGCACACGGGACCGGGGATCTCGACCGGCTCGTCGAAGCAGTCCGCGTCGCATCCGTCGCCATCGGTTAAGTTGCCGTCGTCGCACTGTTCGACGCCCGCGAAGACGATGCCGTCGCCGCATGTGGCCGCCGTGCAGTCGTTCAGGCAGCCGTCGTCCATGTCGGAGTCGCCGTCGTCGCACTCTTCGCCCGGCCCGACGATGCCATCGCCGCAGACCGCGTTGGTGCAGTTGTTGGTGCAGGCGTCGCCGTTGTTATTATTGCCGTCGTCGCACTCCTCGGAGGCGTTCGTGACGCCGTCGCCGCAGTAGGGATCAGGGATGTCGGCGCACTCGACCTCGCAGTGCTCGCTGCAGAAGCAGCCGTCGGGGAGGGGCTCGGCGCCTTCCTCCTCGGGATCGCATTCCTCGCCGGCCTGGACCTGAACCACGCCGTCGCCGCACTCGGCCTCGACGCAATGGTCGCTGCAGCCGTCGTTATCGATGCCGTTGCCGTCGTCGCAATCCTCCGGCACGCAGAGCAATACGGCCTTTGCCGAAACCTCGCCCTTGATCGGGATCTCGTCGCAATGCATGAGGACGATGCCGTCGCCGCAGAAGTTGAAGGTGCAGTCGTTCTTGCAGTCGTCGTTGGGGTCCTTGTTGCCGTCGTCGCAGTCCTCGCCCTCATCCGGGACGCCGTCGCCGCAGAAGTGCTCGACCTTGCAAGTGCCGCTACAGCCGTCGCCGCTATTGTTGTTCCCGTCGTCGCACTCCTCGGTGATCAACAAGTTGTTGTCGCCCTGGTTGATGCCGTCCCCGCACCGAGCGCGCTCGCAGTAGATGGTGCAGGCGTCGGTGTTGTCGAGGTCGCCGTCGTCGCACTGCTCTCCGGCGTCCTTGACGCCGTTCCCGCAGGATTCGGGGATGCAGAGACCGTTACAGCCGTCGCCGGCGTTGTTGTTGCCGTCGTCGCAGCCCTCGCTCCCTTGCTTGACGCCGTCGCCGCAGGCTTCGAGCTTGCAGTTGGCGTCGCAGCCGTCCCCGGAGTTGTTGTCGTCGTCGTCGCACTCCTCCCCGAAGGCGGGCGTCAGGATCCCGTCGCCGCAGAACTCGTCGTCACAGGCTGGGCTGCAGCCGTCGCCCGGCGCGTTGTTCCCGTCGTCGCAGTTTTCTCCGGGCTGGATGACGCCGTCCCCGCATCGTTCCAACTGGCAGGTCGCGCTGCAGCCGTCGTTGGACAGGTTGTCACCGTCGTCGCATTCCTCGCCAGGGTCCTGGTTGCCGTCGCCGCAGGTGGGCGGGATGTCGTGACAGAGGGGGTCGCAGGAGGCCGTGCCGGGGGGCTCGCAGTCCTCGCCCAAGGGCGCCTGGATGATCCCGTCGCCGCAGCGCTCGTTCTTGCAGGTGGAATTGCAGCCGTCGAGCGAGTTGTTGTTTCCGTCGTCGCAGTCTTCGCCGGAATCGATGACGGTGTCTCCGCAACCCGGGTCCTGGCAGTCGGTCCGGCAGGCGTTGGGCGTCGTGTCGCTGTTCGACAGGCCGTTGTCGCACTCCTCTCCCGGTTGGACGACGCCGTCGCCGCAATTCTCCAGCCTGCACTTGTCGCTGCAGCCGTCGTTATCCGCCTGGTTCCCGTCGTCGCACTGCTCCGGGGCTTGCTTGACGCCGTCGCCGCACCGCTCCTCGCGGCAGAGGTGGTTGCAGCCGTCGTTGTCGACCAGGTTTCCGTCGTCGCATTCCTCGCTGGGCTGTTTAATGCCGTCCCCGCAGGACTCGAGCTGGCAGTTCTCGTCGCACCCGTCCCCGGGCGACTGGGCCCCGTCGTCGCATTCTTCACCGGCCGCCGCCTGAATCACGCCGTCGCCGCAGAATTCCTTCTCGCAGGTGTCGCTGCAGCCGTCGCCGCTCTGGACCTCGCAGGTGCCGCCGGCCGCCGGGAACTGGCAGTCATCGTCCGTGTTGCAGAGCTGAAGCATGTCGCCCGTGCAGCCAATCGGCACGCAGTCGCCTCCGTCGGCGATCGCGTCGCAAATGGCCTCGTTGTCCGATCCGCAGTCGGCGCCCGCCGCCCCCGGACCGTCGCAGACGTACTTGCAGGGACCGATATCGATGTTCGTGCAGTCCGCGTCGCTGTCGCAGGAGATCGGCGGCACGCCGTCGCCGGCGCAGGTCCCGCCGTCGTCGCATTCCTCGTGGCCCGAGAAGACCACCCCGTCGCCGCAGACCGCGCTTTCGCACTGGCTGGTGCAGAAGTCGTGGTCGTCTATGTTCCCGTCGTCGCAGTCCTCGAGGCCGTCCGCCTGGCTGCCGTCGATGGGGGGATCATTTTTTGAGAGATGCAGGAGGCCGTCCCCGCAAGCCGCCCAGGTGCAGAAGATGGTGCAGTCGTCGTAGGGGTTCACGTTGCCGTCGTCGCACTGCTCGTCCAGATCGACGTTCCCGTCGCCGCAGAAGGGCGGGGGAAGCTCGATCTTGCACTCGTCCGAACACCCGTCGCCGTCGGCCTGGGCGCCGTCATCGCATTCCTCCGTATTCGTATCGAGAATGCCGTCCCCGCAGCGAGGATTCACGCAGCCCGGCCGGCAGACGGCATTGGGGCTGGAACTGTTGCCCGCGCCCGCGTCGCATTCCTCCCCGGCCTCGATGGTCCCGTTTCCGCACAAGGGGTCGTCGCAGTTCGTGCAATCGCTGCTGTCGGTGTGCTTACAGGTGCCGCCCAGGCAGACCTCGGGCCCGGCCGAGCAGTCCGCGCCGTCATTCGAGCCGCCCACGCAGGTCGCGCCATTGTCGCAGTCCTCGCCTAAGGTGGGCGAGACGAGATGATCGCCGCAGAATTCCTTCTTGCACGCGCTCGTGCAGCCGTCGCCGGTAATGTTGTTCGAGTCGTCGCACTCCTCGTCGTCCGGAGTGTTAATGAGATTGTCCCGGCCGTCCTTGTCGAGGGTTCCGTCGCCGCAGTGCTCGACCTGGCAGATGTCGTTGCAGCCGTCACCGTTCTGACGCTCGCAGGAGATCTTCACCAGACAGTCGGCGTCGGCCGAGCACGAATCTCCGGTGATCAAGCACGTTCCCGCGGCCGTACAGGTATTGTCCTCCTGGCATCCCGCGCTGGACGTGCAGGGGAAACCCGGAATCGAGTTGCAGAGACCGCCGTCGTCGCACTGCTCGCCGGCGACGCCTTGTGTCACCCCGTCGCCGCAGACGGCGCTCCGGCACTGGTTGGTGCACAGATCGTGACTATCGGTATTCCCGTCATCGCATTCTTCCTGCGGAACGGGGGGGCAGGCGTCGAAGTCGCAATTCGGGGAGATGATCGCGTTATTGGTCTCGCCGTCGCCACAAAATTCGATCTTGCAGTCGCCGCTGCATCCGTCTCCGTCGTTGTCCCGGGCTACGCAGAATCCGGCGCCGGCGCAGTCATTGTTGTTGTCGCACAAAGTGTTATTTCCGGAGCAGAACCCGCCGGTGTCGCATTCCTCGCCCGGATCTAGGACGCTGTTACCGCACAATTCCAGCCGGCAGGTCGAACTACAGCCGTCGCTGCTCACCGTGTTCCCGTCGTCGCACTCTTCCGTGTTGCCGCTAACGTCCAAGGGGACGACGATGCCGTTGCCGCATTTCGACCTGGTGCAGTTGGTGTCGCAGCCGTCGCCGTTCACAGGGTTGCCGTCGTCGCATTCCTCGCTCGGGTCGGCGACCCCGTCGCCGCAGGTCGGCTGAGTCTCGCCGCCGCCGCCCGGAATCTGGCAGTACTGGCAGTCAGGGCTGTGAACGGGCTGGCAAATACCGCCCCCCGGACATCCGGAGATCGTGTTGCACGGAAGGCCATCGTTGACGCCTCCCGCGCACTGGCCGCCCAAATCGCATTGTTCGGGGAACAACGTTTCTCCGTCGCCGCAGAAGTTCTCCTTGCAATCGTTGCCGCAGGAGTCGTTGTCGACGCCGTTCCCGTCGTCGCATTCCTCGGTGGGGACCAGGATCGTCACGCCGCCGACGACGGTGGCCGTCGCATTGTCCACGACGCCGTCGCCGCAGAATTCCTTGAGGCAGGCGCTGTTGCAGCCGTCGTTGTTCCGTCTGGAGCAGGCATAGTCGACGCCGTTCACTTCATCCCGGCATTGGGTGACGCTGGTGCAAGGATCGCCCTTATGCGGCCCATCCAGACAATGCTGCCCGTCGTCGCACTCCTCGTCCTTGTCGAGGAGTCCGTTGCCGCAGGATTCGAGGATGCACTGCTCGCTGCACCCCGGATGGCGGACGGGCAGGCAGAATTTGGCCAGGACCAGGTTGCAGTCGTAGTCCGACGTGCAAGGGGTGACCCCGTTGTCGCAGACCCCGCCCTCGTCGCAACTTTCAAAAGGAGGCTCCACGACTCCGTTGCCGCACGCGGTGCAGTTCGTTTCGATGGCGCCGATGTCGCGGGCTCCGTCGAGGAAATAGCGAAGCGTGCCGATCTGGTCGTCCGCGCTGCCGTCCAGACTGCCCTGGTCAAGGGCCGGGCTGGTGCATTCGGGGGCGCAGAATTGAGCGCCTGCGCTGGTATCGCTCACGTCGCAGGGCTTCAGTTCGGGATCCAAGACCGGGCTCAAACCCGCGGGATAAAGGTCGTTGGTCTCGTAAGCGACGGCGCAGCCGTCGCTCGTCCCGAACAGGTTGAAATCGTTGGAATCAAGGGTTCCGTTGCAGTCCGGACCGCTGACATCCGAGAGATTGCCGGCGAGGATCGTGTCCCGGACGGACATGTCGCTCCCGCTGTTCCAGAGGCCGCCGCCCTCGCCGAGATTGACGCTCTTGCCGCCGGTCTCGAGGGCGCGGTTTTGCGTGATCGTGCTGCTCACGAAATCGACGGTGTTCGGGTCGATGAGGCCCAGGGAGTCGAGAAGAAGGACGATCTCGGGGCCGCAGTCGTTGCCCCCGCCGCCGTTGTCGATGGGGATGCAGGTCCCTCCGCCGTCGATTTGCGAGCACTGATCGGGCTGGGCGTTCGGATCGCATTGGATTTGCGTATTTCCGGAGCAATAACCGAGGGCGCCGCCCTGATTGTCCCCATTTCCGCAGAAGAGATCCGTCAAAAACTGGACGCAGAGGAACTGGTCCCAAACCGAGAAGACGGCGCCGCCTGCGCTCGCGGAGTTATTGAAAAGGCTCGAGTTGTTGAAGGTGGCGTCCGCGCAGAGGAGCAGGGCGCCTCCGCCCCATTCGAACGCCTGGTTGTCGAAGAAGGAGCTTTGATCGACGTTCACCGTCCCGAGAAAGGAGGCGATGGCGCCGCCGATCCCCAAGGGCCCTTCGTTGAAGTCCGAGTTCAGCTCGTTCGCCTGGTTGCCGCTGAAGGTGGTGTGGTCGACGTCCAGGTGGGCCAGGGGGCCGAGGAAGATGGCGCCCCCCGTGGAGGCCTTGTTTTTCGAGAACCGGGTGGCGGTGGAGAGGACCGAGGTGTTCATGCCCGCGCAGACCGCGCCTCCGATCGAGTTGCCCCTGAAGCCCGGGGGAATCGTCGTCTCGACCGCGTTGGCGCTCAGGATGCAGGAATCGACCTCCAGCCGTGTCAGGAACGACGGGTCGCCGCCCCCGCCTCCGTCGAAGATTTCCGGATTGCCCACCAGGATCGCGCCGCCGCAATAGCACTCTTCGCAGGTTTCCCACTGGCATTGGTCGTTGCAGCCGCCGTCGCTCGCGGGCGCGCACTGAGTGAGCCGGCCGCAAAGGGCGCCCTCGCAACAATCGCTGAGGTCGTTGCAGTTCTTCCCGTTGTGCGCCTCATCGGCGTTGACGCAAACCCCTCCGGGATCGCAGGCCTCGCCCGCCTCGACCTTGCCGTTCCCGCAGCCCTCCAACTGGCAGGTGGAGCTGCAATTGTCCCCGTCCTCCGATTGAGGCTGGCAGGTGTAGCCCGCCGTTGACGCGCCGCAGTCCGCATTGCTCGTGCACGCGTTCTCCGTGACGTTCCCGTTGGGGTCCACGCATCGGCCGCCGCCGTCGCACCCTTCGCCGGAGTCGAGGACCCCGTTGCCGCAAAGCTCAAAATCGGGTCCCACCTCGAAATGGCAGGCGGAGTTGCAGCCGTCGTTGTCCAATTGTTGGCAGACGCCTCCCGATGTGCCGCAGGAAGCCGGGTCGAAGATGTTGCAAGTGGCTCCGCTGAGCGAGCACTTCGGGTCGTCGCACTGTTCGCCGGAATCGAGGTTCCCGTCGCCGCACGCCGTGAGCTGGCAGCTGTTGTTGCAGCCGTCCTTGTCGTTGGTATTCCCGTCGTCGCATTGCTCACAGGGACCGCCGTTGCATTGATCCGGTTGCGGGATGCCGTCGCCGCAATAGGGGCCCCGCGGATCGCATCCCGGGTTGAAGAATTGGACGGTGAGGTCGTTCAGGGAAAGCTCGGAGGCGCTGGGGTGCACCTCGGCCAGGCGCATGAAGGTATCGCCGGTCCTCTGCAGGATCGAACCATTGCCTTGGATGGTGATGAAGCCCTCGTCGATCACCGGCAGGGCATTGGGCCCGTTGGAGTTGCATTCTCCGTTTGAGATGGTGACTTCGCGGTTGTCGACCTGCTTGAAATCGAACGTCGTGTTGACCGGCAGGACAATGGTGTCGGTCGTCCCGCTGTCTCCGGCGGTGCAGGGGCCGAAGGGGGCGTTGTTTTCCGCCGCGCAGATTGCCTCGCCCAGGGAGCAGAGGGCGTCGCCGTCGCCGGTCGCGACCGGGTAGTTGCAGCAATTGACCGGTTCGGGCGCCGCGCCCCCGCCGCACTGAACCATCGTGTCGACGGTAATCACGGCCGCCCCCGCCGCCGCCGGAATGAAAAAGGCCGCCAAGGCGACCCAGAATCCGGTCCGGAAAAGCTTGCGAAGGTTGTTTCGACAGACACCCGGGGCGGAGGGATTTGATTTCATGTCCTCCTTGTGAGCAATCCGGGTGCCAGCAAATCTGCGCTCGAGAGGTGGTCTCTAAGTAGCTAATTTATAAAATTTATTAATTTTAACCGGGGCCGAAAACCGGTGAAATGGGCGGCAAGGAACGGGTCAAATTCGACCCAAACAAGTTGTTTTTTGACGGGGATGCTAGACCATCGGCAAGTCGGCCATCATCGCCTTGAGGCGGGCGCCGTCGATGAATTCCAGGGGGGCGAGTTCGGAGAGGGAGGGGATGTCCGCGGCAAAGGAGGCGTTGGTGAAAAAAAGCCCCTTCGAAAGCCGGTCCTGGACGATGACGTTCGAGACCTCCAGAATCTCCGCCGCTTGAACGACGCCGCCCGGTTCCAAATAGACGCAGCGGATGAAGAACTCGCCGCCGACGACGGGGGCGGGATTTTGGGCGCGAATGTCCAGGTTGTCGTCCGCCGTCCGGACGATTTCGCCGATCGTCAGCTTCATGCGCTCCAAGACCTCCACGCAGGCCTTTTCGAACTCGCGTTGCGTGAGTCCGCCGTCCTCGACGGTCAGCTTTTTCTTAGCGTGCTTGTCCGCCAGGGCGAGGAGGAGGATGAGGGCGAACCCGGCCCCGATGGCCCCGAAGGCGACGATGAGGACTTCGAGCATGTTTTTATTTCCCCGTCAGGCGCCGGAGAACGCCGCGCTTCTGGCGCTTTTTGTAGTTCTCGTGGCTGCTCTCGCCGGTGTTGTTGCCGGCCTCCGCGGCCTCGTCCACGATCTGGAACTCCACCAGGACGTAGGCGATCGAGCCCAGACTCTCCCGGTAGACCGAACCGCCCGACTGGGCGAGAAAGTTGTCCATCCGGACGGGGATATCCACGACGAACTTGCAGACCTTGTAGTTCTTCCCGGAATACTCCATCGACTTGGCGGAGCCCGAGAGGACCTTGCGGAGTTTGCCGAAGTGCGCCTCGAGGCGGTTTTTCTCCTTCAAGGAGATAAGCTGGTTCACGGAGGCGCCGGGAATCACGTAGTTGAAGGGGAGGACGGTGTGAAACAGATGCAGCAGGACGGTCATGATGTCTTCCCGCTTGCGGGTGACGATGCGGTACCGGACGCGGTCGTAGACCTGGGCGGCGATGGTCTCGCGCTTGCAGAGGAGCTTCGTGATGACGCTCTCCTTGGGCTTGCGGCCGCCTTTGTAGCGGAGGAGGGACGGGTCCGAAAGACTGAGCGAGGAGAGAGACCGCTCGATCTTGTCCTCCGCCAGGCTGAATAGGTCGCGGAGGCTGATGGGGCAGTTGTAGAGCAGCTCACGGCCGTCGATGTGGTTGACGATGTTCATCGTCTTGAGGAGGCCGCAGGCCTGGGTCTGAAGCGTGCGGTCACGCTTCACGATATCGGAAGCCGTCTTGAAAAGAACGAGGACCTCGGAGCCGTCCTCGAAGGGTTTGAGGAGCTCCGGGGCGATGCCGAACTGCAGCTCCCTTTGGAGGTAGGCGACGGCCTCCGCCTGGATGGATCGAAGCCTCTCCAGGTCCTTGGGGCGGTCCAGGTCGAACTCGTTCACCTTCAAAAAATCCCGGACCTCGTCGTCGTTTTTGAAGAGCAGACGGTGGCTGTCGATGACCGAACGGCCCTTGAGCACGAGCTTGAGCAGGGCGAGATCCTGGGGAGAGAGGTCCGTCATTCCGGGGCAAGGTATCAAAAACCTTTGGGAATGTCACGACGTTGACAGTGATGAGACAGTTCAATACAAGAATTGGATCGCGGGAGGTTTTCATCGTGGCGAAAATTCAGACGATCAAGGCGCGCGAGGTCCTCGATTCCCGGGGTTGGCCCACGGTGGAGGCGGATGTGACCCTCGACTCGGGCGTAACGGGCCGCGCGGCCGTGCCTTCGGGGGCCTCGACCGGCACCTTCGAGGCCGTCGAGCTTCGTGACGGCGACGAGAGCCGTTACCTGGGCAAGGGCGTCCGCAAGGCCGTCGCGAACGTCGGCGTCATCGCCGCCAAGGCCAAGGGGTTCGCGGCGGGAAGGCAGAAGGAACTCGATTCGCTCCTCTTGGAGCTGGATGGCACGCCAAACAAGGAAAATCTGGGTGCCAACGCCGTCCTCGCCGTGTCGCTCGCCTACGCGCGCGCCTCGGCGGAGGCGAAGAAGCAGCCGCTGTACCGCTACGTCGCCGACCTGTCCGGCTCCGCAGGGGTCACGCTCCCCGTGCCGCTCATGAACGTCGTCAACGGCGGCAAGCACGCCGACAACCCCCTCGACATCCAGGAATTCATGCTGGCGCCTTGCGGCGATTCTTACGGCAACTCTCTCAGGATGGGAGCTGAAGTCTTCCATCACCTCAAGAAACTCCTCGCCTCGAAAAAGCTCGCCACCGCGGTGGGCGACGAGGGCGGCTTCGCCCCGCAGCTGGGCTCGAACCGCGAGGTCTTGGATCTCTTGACGGAGGCGGTCCGGAAGGCGGGCTACCGGCTGGGAACGGACGTCTTCTTCGCCCTGGACGTCGCGTCCACGGAGGTCTTCAAGGACGGCAAGTACGCGTTGGCGACGGAGGAGGGGAAAAAGACGGAAGTTACCGACCTCATTCTTTATTATCAGAAACTCTGCGCCGATTATCCGATCGTCTCCATCGAGGACGGCTTGGCGGAGGAGGACTGGGTCGGGTGGGCGAATCTCACGCGCACCTTGGGGGACAAGGTCCAGCTGGTCGGAGACGACCTCTTCGTGACCAACCCGGAACGTTTGAAGAAAGGCATCAAGGCCAAGGCCGGGAACGCCATTCTGATCAAGGTGAACCAGATCGGGACGCTGTCCGAGACCTTGGAGGCGATCCGGATCGCCAAGGAAGCCGGATACCGCACGGTCATTTCGCATCGTTCGGGCGAGACGGAGGACACGACCATCGCCGATATCGCGGTCGGTTGTGACGCCGGCCAGATCAAAACGGGCAGCCTTTCGCGCTCCGAGCGGTTGGCCAAGTACAATCAACTGTTGCGAATCGAAGAGGAATTGGGGGGGAAGGCCGTCTACCCGGGCAGAAAGGTGTTTTGAAATCTCCCGATCAAATCGCTGGCCGTCGAATGAACGGGGACGTTGTCATCGAAAGGATGAAGGAGTCCGATCTCTCCGAGGTGATGGCCATCGAGACGGTCTCCTTTCCGACGCCGTTCACGCTCAACCTCTTCCGAATGGAGTTGAACCTGAATGTCGCGCACCTTTTCGTGGCGCGGAGCGAAGGCAATATCGTGGGCTATATCGACTATTGGCGCGTGGGGCCCGAGGTGCACCTGATCACGATCGCCGTCCATCCCGATTGGAGGAAGCTGAGCATCGCCTCCCGGCTCATCGAGTCCATGCTCGAGGACGCCCGAAAAAACAAGGTGGAGAGCGTCTCCCTGGACGTCCGTCCCTCCAACGCGGCCGGGCTCAGGCTTTACTCCAAGTACGGGTTCCGCCAAGTGGGCGTCCGTAGGAAATATTATCAGGACAACGATGAGGATGCCCTCGTGCTCGGTCTCTCCCTCAAGGAAGAATCGCGTGACGCCAAGCCCTAAGTCCATTTGCATGGTCTCGCTCGGCTGCGCCAAGAACCTGGTCGACGCCGAGATGATCCTCGGATACCTCAAGAAGGACGGATTCCGGTTCTCCACCGATCCCGCGAAGAGCGACGTCATCATCGTCAACACCTGCGGCTTTCTGGAGGCCTCGCGGAAGGAATCCATCGACCAGATCCTTCAGATGGCCCGATACAAGGAGGCGGGGACCTGCCGGGTCCTGGTGGCCTCGGGCTGTCTCTCGCAGAAACACGGGGAGGAGCTGGCGAAAGAGATGCCGGAGGTCGATCTGTTCGTGGGGACGGGGGAATTCGACCGGATCGGGGCGTTTTTGAGGGCGCGATTCGCCGAGGTAGGGGCACGGCGCGCCGTGCCCGTACACGTCAGCTCCCGCCAAATCCTCCCCGACCCCGACCTCCCGCGTGTCCTCTCGACCCCCGGGCACTACAGCTACCTGAAAATCTCCGAGGGTTGCTCCCACATCTGCTCCTTCTGCACGATCCCCTCGATCCGGGGCCGCCTGAAGAGCCGGACGATGGACTCGGTCGTGCGCGAGGTCGAGGGGTTCGTCGGCGAAGGCGTGAAGGAGTTCAACCTGATCGCCCAGGACTTGAACGAGTACGGCCGCGACCTGAAGGACGGCACGACCCTGGCAAGACTCCTGGAGAGGCTGGACAAGCTCCGGGGAGAGTTCTGGCTCCGTCCACTCTACATGTACCCTCTCGAGTTCAACGACCGCCTGATCGGGACGATTCGGGACGCGGAACACATCGTGAAATACGTCGACATGCCGCTCCAGCACATCAGCGAGCGGATATTGCTCTCCATGAAGCGGGGCTCGCCGTCGCGGTACGTGCGCCAGCTGATCGGAAAGCTTAAGAAGGAGATTCGGGACGTCGCGCTCCGGACGACGTTCATCGTGGGCTACCCCGGCGAGACCGAAGAGGAGTTCCAGGAGCTTTGCGATTTCGTCTCGGAGGCGGAGTTCGACCGCGTGGGCGTCTTCAGGTTTTCGGTCGAGGAAGGCACGGCCGCGGCGACGCTGCCGGACCAGATCGGCGCGAAAATGAAGGACGAACGTTACGAACGCCTGATGGCCCTGCAGAGGCAGATCTCGCGGAAGAAGAACCAGGCCCTGGTCGGCCGGAGGCTGAAGGCCCTCTGCGAGGGTCCGATGCCGGAGGGCGGCGGATTCTTCAAGGCGCGTCTCGCCTCGCAGGCCCCCGAGATCGATGGGATCACCGTCCTTGCGGGCAAGAATCTCCCCGCAGGGGAGTTCTTGGACGCAAGGGTCCTCAAGGCCGCCGACTACGACCTTATCGCCGAATGTTCTCCCTGATCCACCGCCTCACAAACCGCGTCGGCCGGCAAGGGTGCCGCACGAATACCGAGCCGAAGCTCACCGCCTTGGCGCCCATGTCGGTCACCCTTTGAATGTCCTCGTATTCCCACACAGACGGACCGATGACCGGGATTCTTGTCGCGATCGCCAACTCCCCGACCATCTTCCACGTGTATGCCTGGATGATCCGGCCGGAGACGCCGCCGCCGCCTAAGTTTGCGAGGGGGGAGGGGCGGTCCGGGAAGATCGCGGCCCACGGAATGCTGTTGATGGCGAGGGCCTGGATCTTCGGCTCCTTGGCCAATTCCTTGGCGATACCGACGTAGTCGTGGGTGAAGGAGAGCTTCGCGATCAACGGAACGAACGAGAGCCGGGCGGCGTGGCGCGCGATGGCGAGAATCTTCTCCGTCGTGCGGTCGGTGAGATCCTTCGTGTTGGGACAGGAAAGATTCAGCTCGATGGCCCGGATTCGCTGGCCCTCCAGGAGCTGGATCATTTCCGCGACCTCCAGTTCGTCGCGCGACTCAACGGAAGCCACCAGGTGGAATCGTTCGGAGATCCGCGGCGCGACCGCTTTGAGCCACCAGTCGATCCCCGGGTTGGTGAGCCCGATCGCGTTGACGACCCCGCCGCCTTTTATCGCCTTCACCACGCTCCAAGGGTGCGACCAGCGCAGATTCCCTTCGCGCGGACTGCGGGTCAGCGTCTTCGTCACGTTCGTGAAGAGGGCGGGATCGAGCAGGCCCACCCACTTGAGGGGTTTTTCCCAGGGCCAACCCTGCCCGTCGTAGGCCAGCGCCCCGGAGGCGGTCATGAACTTGAATTTGTGGCCGTTGGAAAGCGTAATCACTTGCATCACCTATGACGGATTGCGTCTTGACGATCAACGCATTTCATACGATTCTGGCCTCTGAAAATGCTGACCTCCCAAGTACTTGTCCTGAATCGCTCTTACATCCCGATTCACGTCACCTCTTTGCGCCGCGCGTTCACGCTGCTCTACATGGGGATCGCCAAGGCGGTCGACCGCCAGTACGAGACCTTCGACTTCCAGAGCTGGAGCGAGCTCGCGGTGGCCGACCATCACGAAAAGATCGGCCTCATCAACCGCATGATCCGTGTCCCGCGCGTGATCCTGCTGCAGACCTACGACCGCGTACCGAAGCGGCACGTCCGGTTTTCAAGGCACAACATCTACCTGCGGGACGCCAACACCTGCCAGTTTTGCGGCAAACACCTGCCGCGGACGGACCTGAATCTGGACCACGTCGTTCCGCGCACCCAGGGCGGCAAGACGACGTGGGAGAACGTGGTCACGAGCTGCATCCCCTGCAACCGCAAGAAGGGGGGGCTCTCGCCGGCCCAGGCGCACATGAAGCTCATCCGCACGCCGTCGCGCCCCCATTGGACGCCGTTCATGGACCTTTCGTCCCGCGTGGTCCGGCACGAG
Source organism: bacterium (assembly GCA_035454885.1). NCBI lineage: Bacteria > bacterium. Next base: position 38,630 of record DATIGE010000003.1, on the reverse strand, counting down.
GAGTGGAGGCCGTTCTTCAACATCGTCGACTTCTCGTATTGGAATCTGGAATTGAAAGAAGATTGAATAAGACCCGCCTTGACGCCTATCTGGCGACCCAGCACAAGCACTACAGCCGGACCCAGATCAAGAAGCTGATCGACGACGGCTTCGTCCTGGTCAACGGGGAGAAGCGCAAGCCGAGCTTTCTCCTCCACGGCGGGGAGGACATCGAAATGGTCCGCCGGGCGCCGGAGATCCCGAAGGCCGAGGCCGAAGAGATCCCGCTGGACATCCTTTACGAGGATGACGATTTGCTAGTCATCAATAAGGCCGCTGGGATGGTGGTCCATCCGGCGCCGGGGCATTACAAGGGGACGTTGGTGAGCGCCATTTTGCATCATTTGGGTGGTGGACCGGTCGGGGCATGGCGCGCCATGCCCCTACGACCGGGAATCGTCCATCGCCTCGACAAAGGCACATCCGGGGTTATGGTCGTCGCGAAGAACGACCTGGTGCAACGGAAGCTCGCCCAGCAGTTCAAGGACCGGAAGGTCGACAAGACCTACCAGGCCCTGGTCTTCGGCGCCTTCAAGCAAAAGGCGGGCACGATCGACGTCCCCATCGGGCGCGACACGGTCCACCGGAAGAAGTTCTCGAGCCGCACGAAGTTCGCGCGGAGCGCCGTGACGCATTGGAAGGTGGCGCGCTCTTTTGCGGGGCTCACGCTCCTGGAGATCGCCCTCGAGACCGGGCGCACGCACCAGATCCGCGTCCATCTTTCGGAGGCGCATCATCCGATCGTGGGCGACGCGGCCTACGGCGCCAAGAGCCATCTGTCGTCGATCAAGGACGAAGCCGTCCGGACGCGTCTGGAGTCGCTCACACGCCCCATGCTCCATGCCTGGAAGCTGTCGTTCCGGCATCCGAAGAGCGAAGAGCGCTTGTCGTTCGAAGCCCCACTCCCCGAGGATTTCCGGTCCGTGATAGAATCGCTGCCATGATCGCCTCTCCCTTGCTTCGAGCCGTCCCCGGAATCGCCCACGGCTTCGGAACGATCGCCGATCCCCGACCGGCCCATACCGTGACCGTCAAACAAGTCCACGGCGTCCGTATTTTGGAACCGGAGGCCGTTCTCGCCGATGAACCGGATGGTTTCGATACGGTTCTAACGGATCGCCCAGGCGTCGCCGTGGCGGTCAAGACCGCCGACTGCCTGCCGATTCTCGTCGTGGAGCCGAAGGCCCGCATCGTCGCCGCCGTTCACGCGGGGTGGAAGGGGACGTTGCAGCGGGCCGTCCAAGCCGCGATCCGGCGGATCGTCGAAAGGGGCGGTCGGGCGGAAAACCTCGTCTGCGCCCTCGGGCCCAACATGGCCGCGGGTTGCTTTGAGGTGAAGGAGGACGTGAAGGGGGACTTCGAGCGCGAGTTCCCCGGATGGCCGATCCTCAAACGCCTTTCGGAGACGAAGTGGCTCTTGGACGTCGCTCTGACCAACCGGCTTCAGCTCCGGGAATCGGGCGTTTCCGACGCCCAGGTCGATCGCATCGACCTCTGCACCCACTGCCGCCCGGACCTCTTCTGGTCCTACCGCCGCGACGGCGAAGCCGCGGGACGGATGGTGAATTTCATCCAACTTTTGGGTTGAGCAATCCTGCCAACTTGATACCTCCTAGCCACACCCTGACGGGTGCGATTCAGTCGTTTATTTTTTCGAGGTGTGAAACGTGTCCGACGCATCTGAAACGCCGATGCTCAAGCAGTACCGGGAGATTAAGGAGAGCTGCAAGGACGCCATCCTCTTCTACCGGATCGGGGATTTCTACGAGATGTTCTACGACGACGCCGTGACCGCCTCGAAGGTCCTGGACATCGTTTTGACCTCCCGCAACAAGAACGACCCGAACCCCGTGCCCCTCTGCGGCGTGCCCCATCATTCCTACGAGCCGTACCTCAACAAGCTGATCGAGAAGGGCTATAAGGTGGCCGTTTGCGACCAGGTCGAAGACCCCAAGGACGCCAAGGGCGTCGTCCGGCGGGAGGTCACGCGCGTGGTCACCCCCGGGCTCGCCGGTTTTCTGAACGGCGTCGACCGCGCGCAAAAGGCGGTCCATCACTATTTGGTGGCCGTCCACCGCGATGGCGAGGTTTGGGGCATTGCCTTCACGGACATCGCCACGGGCGACTTTCGTTGCCTGGAGATGTCCGGGGACGAGGCCGCGCTCCTCTCCGAGCTGGGCGGCCTGGAGCCCCGCGAGGTCGTCGTTTCGGAAGGGGCGGACGTGTCCGGAACACTGAAGGGGCGATTTGTCGTCAGCCGCGTCCCCGTTTGGGTCTGGGACGAGACCTACGCGCGGAAGATCCTCTGCGACCAGTTCCAAACGGCCACGCTCTCCGGATTCGGGTGCGAGGCGGCCCCCGCGGGGGTCATCGCCGCGGGCGCCGTCCTTCACTACGTCCGGGAGACGCAAAAGGTCGGTCGGATGGCCCATCTTCGGGCCTTGCGTCTCCACGACGGGAGGGAGCGGATGAGGATCGGAGAGGATTCGCGCAAGAACCTGAACGTCGACGAACTGGCGGACCTTCTGGACCGGACCAAGACCGCGATGGGGGCGCGCAAGTTCCGGGAATGGTTCTTGGCCCCCCTGGTCCAAAAGGCGAAGATCGAGGAACGGCTGGACGCCGTCGGGGAGCTGTCCGGACGGCCCCGGGTCTTGGAGGCGGTTCAGGCCTGTCTGCAGAACGTCTACGACCTGGAGAGGATCAGCAGCCGGCTGTCGCTCGGCACGGCGAATGCGCGCGACATGCGCGCCCTGGCGGATTCCCTGGAGGCCCTCGGCCGGACGGCGCCGATCCTGTCGGAGCTGAAGACGGCCGTTTTTTCCCGCCTGGCGTCGGATTGGGACGCGTCTCCAAAGCTGAAGGAGGAGATCGCGAAGACCCTGGTCGACGCACCGCCATTGGGGCTCAAGGACGGAGGGATCGTCCGGGACGGCGTCCGCACGGAGCTGGACGAGCTAAAGAAAATCCAGGCCGACGCCAAGGGCGCCATCGCCGCGATCGAGGAGCGCGAGAGGAAGAGGACGGGCATCGCCTCCCTCAAGGTCCGATTCAACCAGGTCTTTGGCTATTACCTGGAGGTCACCGCCGCGCACCTCTCCAAGGTCCCGCCGGATTTCATCCGCAAGCAGACGCTGACGAACGCCGAACGGTTCATTACGCCGGAGCTGAAGTCCTTCGAGGACAAGGTGCTCGGCGCGGAGGAGAGGATCAAGGGGCTGGAATACGAAATCTTCTGCCAACTGCGCGAAAAGGCGCTCGCGTCGGTTCCCGCCCTCCAAGCCCAGGCCGAACGGGTCGCGGAGCTGGACGCCCTTCAAAGCCTCGCGGAATACGCGCGCGGGACCCGCGCCGTCCGTCCGGAGATCCGGGAGGACGGCGTTCTCAGGATCCGGCAGGGGAGGCACCCGCTGGTGGAGAACAATCTGCCCGCCGGGAGTTTCGTGCCCAACGATCTCTCCGTGGACGCCGCCGCCGACCGTCTCCTCATGATCACGGGCCCGAACATGGCCGGAAAATCGACGGTTATCCGGCAGGCGGGCGTGATCGCCTTGATGGCGCAGGCGGGGTCCTTCGTCCCGGCGGATTCCGCCGAGATCGGAATCGTCGACCAGATCTTCACCCGGGTGGGCGCCGCCGACCGGCTCGCCCGCGGCGAAAGCACCTTCATGGTGGAGATGTGCGAGACGGCAAACATCCTTCACAACGCGACGGAGAAAAGCCTGGTCCTCTTGGACGAAATCGGGCGCGGCACGTCCACCTTCGACGGCATCTCCATCGCCTGGGCCGTGGCCGAACACCTCCACGACGTCCTCAAGTCGCGGGCGCTCTTCGCCACTCATTATCACGAGCTGATCGACCTTGCCGTGACGCGGCGAGGGATCAAGAATTGCAACGTCGCGGTGAAGCAGGACGGCGATGACGTCGTCTTCCTCTACCGCCTGGTCCCCGGCGGCATGAACCACAGCTTCGGCATCCACGTCGCCCGCCTGGCGGGTCTCCCGCCGGAGGTTGTCGAGCGCGCGAAGGAGGTGCTCAAGAACCTGGAATCGGGTGAGCTCGAGCCCGAAGGGCAGCCGCGGATCGCCAAGAAGAGGTCGAAAAGGGGTGAGGGACAGGAGAGCCTGTTTTAAATGAGGTTCCGTTTCATCGGCGTGGCGGCTGTGACATGCGCGTTCCTTGCGGCCGCTTCGCCTTCGACCGCGCGGATGAACGGGGTCGAGGCGGTCATCAAGGCCCAGAAGAAGGAAGAACCCGCCAAGAAGTCCGCTGCGGCGAAAGCGGCGCCGAAGAAAACGATTTCCAAGCCGACGAAACAACCGGAAACCCGGCCTGAATCCCAGCCCTCCGAAGCGCCACAACCTCCGATCATCGTGATCGACCCCGGGCATGGAGGAAAGGATCCGGGAGCCATCGGAAGCTTCGGCAAGAAAAAGAAAAAATGGATCGTCCGGGAGAAAGACGTCGTCCTTCAAATGTCCAAGCAGTTGGCGGCGGTCTTTAAGAAGAAGCTGGGCGCCAAGGTTTCCTACACGCGGTCCGACGACCGCTTCATCACCCTGGGCGAGCGGAACCGCATCGCCAACCGCCGCCAGTGCGATCTCTTCCTCTCCGTCCACGCCAACGCCGCGAAAAATCCCAAGGCCGAAGGCCTGGAGATCTATTCCCTCAATAAGGCGACCGACGAGGCGTCCCGGAGGCTCGCGGCTCGCGAGAACGAGGGGGCGCCGGCGGAGGAAAAGGACATCGAGGCGATCCTCTCGGACCTCCTCCAGACGGCGGTGGCCGAGGAGTCGGTTGAGCTGGCCTCCGACGTCGAGACGGCGCTCAGAAAGAGGCTGGAGGCCAGATACAAGTTCGGGCGGATCGAGTCGAAGACCGCGCTTTTTTACGTGCTTGTCGGCGCCAAATGCCCGAGTCTGTTGATCGAGACCGGGTTCGTCACCAATGAAAAGGAAGGAAAGCGCTTGAAGCAGGGGAGCTACCAAAAAGACCTGGCGAACGCGATCGCGGAGGGCGTCGCGGCCTATCTCGCCAAGTCCGAGGACGCGGGGGGGGACTTGTGAGCGGAGAGGAGCTCCAGATCGTGCTCGACGGCGACGTCCTCGGCACCGTCAGATCCTTTTTGGAGAAGGTGGAGAAGAGGATTTCCGCCCTTCACGAAGGGAACGAAGACCCGCTGCCGGCCATTCAATTCCGCACGGAGGCGATGGACCGTCTGCTCGAAGCCCTCTATCTCAAGGCGGAACGGGACTACGGCCGCCCCGGGGGGGGCTTCCGCGCGGCCCTTTTAAGCCAGGGGGGTTACGGGCGGAAGGAACTCTGTCTTCACTCCGATATCGACGTTCTCTTCCTCTACGACGGCAAGGCTCAGGAGTTCGTGAAATTTCTGAACGAGCGCGTCCTGCAACCGCTCTGGGACGCGGGTCTCGAGGTGGGGTTCGCGGTCCGGACCGTCCGCGACTGCAAGAAACTGATGGACGAGGACATGACGATCCTGACGTCCCTGCTCGACGCGCGCCATCTGGTCGGCGACCGGACGCTGTCCGACGAGTTGCAGGCAACCGTGGAAAAGTACTTTTCCTCCAAAGGCAACCGCGACCGCTTCCTCAATCGGAAGATCGCCGAAAACGAGGAGCGGCAGGAGAAATACGGCGGGTCGGTCTACCTCCTCGAGCCGAATATCAAGGAAGGCGAGGGGGGATTGCGCGATTACCACTCGGTTTACTGGTTCGCGCGCATCTTCGACCGCATCCGGGAGCCCGCCGACATGGTCGCCCGGGGCACGTTCACCGAGGCGGAGTTCGGATCCCTTTGGGAGGCTCTCCGTTTCCTTTGGAGGCTCCGGAACGAACTCCATCGCCGCGCGGGACGGCGGTCGGACCAGTTGGTTGTCGAATACCAGGAGCCGATCGCGCATTGGTTCGGCTACAGCAACACGTCCCAGTTCCTGGGCGTCGAGACGTTCATGCAGAAATACTACAGCGTGGCGGCCACGATCCGGAACCTCACGGACAAGGCCCTCCGGCGCCTGAACCGCCGCGAGCCGTCGCTCTTTCCGCCCCCCGAGATTCCTCTCCAAGACAAAAACTGCCGGATCGTCGACGGCCGCCTGACTCCCGCCACGGCGGATCTCTTCGAGCGGGAACCGATTTATTTCCTCAAAATCTTCGAGCTGGGGCGGAAACTGGGTGTCGAACTGGATGACGTGGCCAAAGAGCGGATCGAACAGAGCCTGCCCCGGATGGACGAGGTCTTTCGCACGTCGCCCGTCGCTTGCGCGTTCTTCAAGACCATGCTCTCCGACTTCGTGGGTCTCGGGACCATGCTGGAGACGATGAACGACTTGGGCGTCTTGGGGACCTTTTTGCCGGAGTTCGGCAAACTAAGATTCCGCGTGCAACACAACCTCTATCACGTCTATACGGTCGACGTTCATTCCCTCTTCGCCGTCTCGGAGCTGGGCAAGATCGCCCAGGGGGACTACTCTCAAAAACATCCCACGGTGACGGAGATCGTCCGCGGCGTGACGGCGCCCGACCGGAAGACCCTGCTCGCGTTTTCGATCCTCTACCACGACGTGGGCAAGGGCGAAGGGAAGGGGCACGTGGAGCGCGGCGCACCGCTGATTCGCGAGGCCGCCAAGCGTTTGGGATTTCCGCCGGCGGACGTCGACGCCCTGGAGTTCCTGGAGCGGAGCCATCTCATCATGACCCACGTGGCGTTCCGGCGCGATTTGGAAGAGCAGAACCTGATCATCCGGTTCGCCCGCGCGATGCAAAGCCTGGAAAGTTTGGGCATGCTCCACGTTCTGACCTTCTGCGACGTGAAGGCGGCCAACCCGGACGCCATGACCGACTGGAAGGCCGCCTTGCTCGACGTGCTTTACCTCAAGACGCGCGGGGTGCTGGAGAAGGGCACGTTCACCAAGGAAAAGGTCTCGGAACTGGTCGCCAAGGTCTTGGTCGAGGTGATCCGGCTCTTTCCCCTCGAGGAGGACCGCGAGAAGTGCCGCGAGTTTTTCTCGATGATGTCGCCTAGGTACCTCCTCGCCACACCGCCCCAGCAGATCGCCCATCACGTCGAGCTCTGGGAGAGGTTCCGACTGAATCCGATCGTCTTCGAGGCGAGGCCGGTCGAGCGGGAGGGTTTAAGCGAGGTGACGCTCTTCACCTGGGAGGGTTCGGCGCTCTTCTCGCGCATGGCGGGCCTCTTCGCCGCCCACAACATCAACATCCTGGATGCCCAGCTCAATCTCTCCAACCGGGGCCATGCCCTGCAGGTCTTCAGGGTCGTGGACCACGAGGGTCACATGATCGACGCCTCGGACGGCAAGTGGGAACGGGTGGAAAAGGACTTGCGGGACGTCCTTCAGGGGAGGGTCCCTCTCGAGACCCTCGTGGCCGAAAAATTCCGGCCTTCGCTCTTCAAGAAGAAAGTCGCCCACGTGGCGCCCGCCCGCGTGGACATCGACAACGACGTTTCCGCCTACTACACCGTCATCGACATCTACTCCCAGGACCGGACGGGCCTCCTTTACCAGATCACCTCCATGCTCTCGGCCCTGGGGCTGTACGTGGACGTGACGAAGATCTCGACCAAACTCGACCAGGTGGCGGACACGTTTTACGTGAGGGACATCTTCGGTCACAAGATCACGTCCCAAGAGCGTCTCGCCCGCATCAAGGAGGCCCTCCTGAAAGTCATCGAGGAGGCCCCGACGCCCGATTGGCGTCCGCCCAAGTTCTGAGGTATGTTGTCGCGGTGAACCCGAGCAACCGCGGCCGGGAGGTCCTTCTTTACGTCCTGGGGACCCTCCGGGAGTTTTATCCCTATGTCATCGCGGGCCTTGCCACCGCCCTGGCCCTGCTCTTGCGCATTCCGGACAAGATTTTCATGATCGCCGCGGGCCTTCTCGCCGTCGGCCTACTCGTTTACTACCGGTACAACGAGTCCAAGAAGATGAAACAGCGGACCTACGAGGCGATGTCCCCCGATCTCCGGGACGAGATCAACCGGGAACGGCGCCAGAACCTGGAAAAGAGGCGGAAATTCACGGATGCGATGGACAGGGCGTCCTCCGGAGGCGGAGGAGGGCCTCCCTCCCGTGGTTAATCCTCTCATTACTCTCACGACCGACTTTGGGACCGCCGATGGTTACGTCGGCGCCGTGAAGGGCTCCATCCTCTCCATCAACCCCAGGGCTCGCCTGGTCGATCTGTCCAACGAGATTCCATCCTATGACATCGTCGTCGGCGCGTATCATTTGGGGTGCGCCTTTTCGTTCTACCCGAAGGGGACGATCCATCTGGCCGTCGTCGATCCGGGCGTGGGCAGCCGGCGCCATCCGATCCTCGTCAAGACCAAGAATCACTTCTTCGTCGGCCCGGACAACGGGCTCTTTACGCTTGTGACGCTCCGCGACCCGGTCGTGGGCGTCTTCGAGCTCACGAAGACGCGCTACTTCCTCTCGGAGGTCAGTTCGACCTTTCACGGCCGCGACCTTTTCGGTCCTGTGGCGGCGCATCTCTCCAGGGGGGTGCCGCCGTCCGCGTTCGGCCGGAGGCTGCCGTCGATCCAGACGCGTCCCGAGTTTTCCGTGCTGCGGACTCCAAAGGGCTGGGAAGGGGAGATCCTCTTCTTCGACAAGTTCGGGAATGCCTTCACTAATTTGCATCGGGGGGAGATACCGCTCTCCACCCCGAACCCCCCATCTGTAAGGCCGCGACTGGACCATTCTCTCCGGAAGGAAACCTTCCTCCGTTCATTATCGGTTTATTGGCGGGGCAGGCGCCTTCCTTTATACAGGACCTATTCCGATATACCTCCCCGCATGCCGGGGGCCCTCTTCGGGAGCTCGGGATTCCTGGAGATCGCCTTGCGGGAGGATTCCTTTGGAGACCGGTTCCGCGCGCGGCGCGGTGACGCGGTCCGCTTACTCGCTGCGTCATTAAGGTCCTGAAATACTGTTGAAAATCGTTCAAAAGAGTTTACAAGTGGAAGGTGGGGTTGCCACTCATGAAGATCAAGATTTGCATCGAGCCGGGATGCAAAAACGCTCAAACGACCAAGGATTACTGCCGGCTCCACTATCTGAAGAACTGGAAGACCATCAAGGACGCCGAGCAAAAAAAGGCGGCCGATCGTCTGAACAAGTACGTCGAGGGCATCGTCAAGAAATTTCCGGACAAGTACGTGGACGTCATCCGCCGCGAGATCCGCACCGACCGGGGCGACCTCCAGCGAGCCGTCGACGAACCCGCCGACGAGCAGGACTCCTACGAGAGCTTTGGAATCACGGAGGACGACGGCCTGGACAAGCTCATCACCCGCATCAAATTAGATAAAGACTTTTAGAGCCTGTGAGCGACGAAGGAGCGTTACAGGCTCTTATGCCGCGACAGCGGCGCCTCCCCGATGAAAAAATATTACATCAAGACCTACGGCTGTCAGATGAACGAGCACGATTCCCGGAAAATGGAGGCCTTGCTCGCCAAGGACGGCTACGTGTGCGCGTCAAACGCCGCGGATGCCGACGTGGTCGTTCTCAACACCTGCAGCATCCGGGAAAAATCCTATCACAAGGCGGTTTCGCAGATCGGCCGCATGAAAAGGGAAGGGGAGGGCAAGGTCCTGGCGGTCACGGGCTGCGTCGTCTCGCACGCCGGCGAAAAGATCTTAAAACAATTCCCTCAGGTCGACATGGTGTTGGGCCCCGATCATATCGCGTCACTCCCCGAATTGGCGCGGCGTTCGGAGGGAGGGGCGGGGCGATTCTCGAAAATCGATTTTTCCGATTTGAGCGATTACGAGTTTCCCTCTCCCATCCTCACGGGCCAGCGGCAGGTCAAAGGCATGGTGACGATCATGAAGGGTTGCGACAACGCATGCTCCTTCTGCATCGTGCCGTTCACGCGCGGCGCGGAAGTGTCTCGTGCCTCCGGAGACATCATTGACGAGATCAACCGCCTGACCGCCCAGGGCGTCCGGGAGGTGATGCTCCTGGGTCAGAACGTCAACTCCTACGGCAAGGGATTGGCGGAGAAAACGAACTTCGCCCGACTTCTCCGCCGTGTCGACGAGGAGACGACGGTCGACCGGCTCCGCTTTACGAGCCCTCACCCCAAGGACCTCTCGCCGGCCCTGATCGAGGAATACGCGCGCAACCGGCGGTTGTGCCCGCACATCCATTTGCCCGTCCAGTCGGGGTCGAACCGGATCCTGAAACGAATGCGACGGTCTTACACGCGCGAAGTTTATTTGAGGAAGGTGGAAAGATTGAGGCGGGCCGCGCCCGACGTCGCGATCACCACCGACATCATCGTGGGCTTTCCAGGCGAAACCGAAGAAGATTACGAGGCGACCCTGTCTCTCGTCCGCGAAGTCGGGTACGACGCGAGCTACTCCTTCGTCTACAGCCCGCGCCCGGGAACGGAGTCCGCCGGATTCCCGGACGACGTGCCGCCGGGTGTCAAACGGGAAAGGTTCGCCCGATTGCAGGATCTGCAGGCGGGGTTGTCTCTCGCCAAGAACCGGTCGCGCATCGGACGGGTGGAGGAGGTCCTGGCGGAAGGCCCATCGTACGATGGCCCCAAGCTGGGAAAGCCCCAACTCACCGGCCGCACGCCGCACGGACGGATCGTAAATTTCGATGGTGGGCCCGAAATCGCGGGTGTTATACTGAAAATCGAGATCACCGGCGCGTCGGCCTATTCGCTCAAGGGAGAGATCATTGGACCCATTCATTGAAATGAAGGTGACGGGATTGACGATCGATCCCTTCACGAACATGCCCATCATCATCCTCAAGGACTTGGATGAGAAGAGCGCGCTTCCCATCTGGATCGGTTTGATCGAGGCCTCGGCCATCGCGACGGAATTGGAAAAGATCAAGCTTGCCCGGCCGATGACGCACGACCTCATGAAGAATATCCTGCACACGCTTGACGTCCGCGTGGCCCGCGTCGAGGTGAACGACCTGGCGGACAACACCTTTTACGCGCGCATCTACCTCGCCGCCGGCGGCAAGGAGCACGTCATTGATTCGAGGCCGTCGGACGCCATCGCCCTCGCGCTCCGCGCGGGAGCGCCCATCTTCGTGGACCGGAAGGTCATCGAAAAATCCAGGCAGATCGACCTGAACAAGGAAGGGATTTCCGGGGAGAAGGGCGAGAAGGAGAAATGGGCCGAGTTCCTGGAAAACCTCAACCCGGAAGACTTTGGAAAATACAAAATGTAGGGTTGGCCCCGCGATCCGGTGGCTGGCCGTCGCCGCCTACGCGGGGTTTCTCTTTTACCTCTCGTCGCTTCATCACGTCTCGCTCCCGCGCTTCCCGTTTTCCGACAAGTTTGTTCATGCCTTTTTTTACGCCGGATTCGGCTCGGTGTTCGTCTGGGCCTTCGATCCCCTGGCGCGGGGCTGGGCGCCCGCCCGCGTCCTTCTCACGGCCGGGCTCGCGGCCTTCCTGTACGGGGTGACGGACGAGTTTCACCAACGCTTCGTGCGGGGCCGGTCGCCCGAGGCGGCCGACTTGATTTTTGACGCGCTGGGTGGGTTGTTGGGAGGGGGGCTTTATCTCGCGCTCCGACGTAAGGGAAAAGCTAAGACGCACGATTCGCCGGTCGTCTCTCTTTGATCCCGGTGAGAAGGTCCTGGTGGCGGTGTCAGGAGGCGTCGATTCCGTCGTCCTCCTGCACCTGCTCCGGTTCCTGCCTCAGGAATCGAGGCCCCGGCTCGCCGTCGCCCATTTCGACCACAACCTCCGCGGAAGGGCCTCGGCCGCCGACCGTCGGTTCGTGCGCGGCCTGTGCGCCTCGTGGGGGGTTCCTTTCCTCAGCGCCAAGGCGCCCCGGTGGCGGACGCGGGAGAACGTCGAGGCCCGGGCCCGCCAGATGCGTTACCGGTTTCTCGTCCGCGCGGCTCGAAAATTCGGCTCCAAAAAGATCGCGACCGCGCATCACGCCGACGACCAGCTCGAGACCTTCGCCATGCGATGGATTCAGGGCGCGGGGCTGCGCGGTCTTTCGGGCATGAGGCCCCGGAGGGCGCTGGAGGACGGGGGCGTCGAGGTGATCCGGCCGCTCATCGATGCAACCCGCGCCGAGATCCTGGCCTGCGCGCGGGCCACCCGCCTCCCGTACCGCGACGACGCGACCAATCGGAGCCGTCTCTATCTGCGAAACCGCCTCCGCCAATTCCTCAGGTCCCTTCAACGGGAAAATCCCAATCTGGCGGAAAGAACGGCCCTGAACGCCATCTTCCTGCAGGCCGATGAGGACAGGCTGAACGCCGAAATTCAGTCGATGTTTCAAAGACATGGCCGCAGATCTTTCAAGGGGATTGGCAAGAAGGCGGATTTTCCGCTCTTCAAGTATCGCTTGATGCCCGGGGCCCTGCGCTACCGCCTGATTCAAAAGATGGCCCAGTCGCTTCTTGGGGAGTCCTACGCGCTTCCCGCCGTCGCCGTCCTCAAGGTGGATGAAATCCTTCAGGATTTAAAATACGGTCAGAGCTACGATCTGCCGTCCGGGTTGGGGTTGGAAAAGGGCAGGCAACGCTTTGTTTTCTTTCGAAAATCTCCCAAGAATTCGGATTGATTCAGCGAGACCCGCGTGTTAGCGTTTAACTAATGCGTCAATCCCAAAAAACCATCGCCCTCTGGGCCATCATCGTCCTTCTTTCCATCTCCGTCCTGCACTTCCTGAACACGCGTCCGGTCGTTCGCAAGACGATCTCCTTCAGCGAGTTCATCGCGGCCGTCCAGGGCGGCCAGGTGGAAAAGGTGACGGTCCAGGGCGAGGAATACGTGGGCAAGTTCAAGGACGACGTCCAGCAGGGGGCCTTTTTCGAGACCGTGGGGCCCGCCGACAGCGAGAAGGCGTTCGAGCTTCTGAATAAGTCGGGAACGGTCCTCGAGTACAAGAGGCCGCGCGAGACCCCGCTTTGGCAGCAGATCCTCATTTCGTGGCTCCCCATGCTCCTGCTCTTCGCCTTCTTTTTCTTCTCGATGCGCCAGATTCAGATCGGCGGCGGGCGCGCGATGAGCTTCGGGCGCAGCCGCGCGCGGCTGCTCTCCGAATCGCAGAAAAAGGTGACGTTCAAGGACGTCGCGGGTGTCGAGGAAGCCAAGTACGAGCTGGAGGAGGTCATTCAGTTCCTGAAGGACCCCAAAAAATTCACGAAGCTCGGGGGGCGGATCCCCAAGGGCGTGCTCCTCATCGGGGCGCCCGGGACCGGCAAGACGCTGCTCGCCAAGGCGGTCGCCGGCGAGGCGGGCGTGCCGTTCTTCTCCATCAGCGGGTCGGACTTCGTCGAAATGTTCGTCGGCGTGGGAGCCTCCCGGGTGCGGGACCTCTTCGAGCAGGGCAAGAAACACGCGCCGTGCATCATCTTCATCGACGAGATCGACGCCGTCGGCCGCCATCGCGGCGCGGGGTTGGGCGGCGGGCACGACGAACGCGAGCAGACGCTCAATCAACTCTTGGTCGAGATGGACGGATTCGAGTCGAACGAGGGCGTCATCATCATGGCGGCGACCAACCGGCCGGACGTGCTCGATCCGGCGCTCCTCCGTCCGGGCCGTTTCGACCGCCGCGTGGTCGTCCCGCGTCCCGACGTGAAGGGTCGCGAGGAGATCCTGCAGGTGCACGCGCGGCGGACGGTCCTGGCGCCTCAGGTGGATCTGTCGATCATCGCGCGCGGCTCTCCGGGCTTTTCCGGCGCGGACCTCGAAAACTTGGTCAACGAGGCGGCGCTGAACGCGGCCCGCTACAACAAGAAATTCATCGAGATGGAGGACTTTGAGCTCGCCAAGGACAAGGTGATCATGGGCGCGGAGCGCAAGAGCATGATCCTGGCGGAGGACGAGAAGCGGATGATCGCCTATCACGAATCCGGGCATACCCTCGTGGCCCGCTCGCTCCCGGGCACCGATCCCGTCCACAAGGTGACGATCATCCCCCGCGGGATGGCGCTGGGGCTCACCCAGCAGCTCCCGCTCGACGAAAAACACATCCATTCCAAGGACCAGGCGGAGAATACGGTTTCGGTCTTGATGGGAGGACGTTTGGCCGAGGAGCTGATCTTCAATCAGAAGACGACCGGGGCGGGCGACGATATCGACAAGGCCACCGACCTCGCCCGGAAGATGGTCTGCGAGTGGGGGATGAGCGATCTGGGGCCTCTGGCCTTCGGGCGCAAGGAAGGCGAGATCTTCCTCGGCCGGGACATGGTCCAGCAGCAGGAGTACAGCGAGAAGACCGCGATCGAGATCGACGAAGAGGTCAAGAAGATCATCAACCGCAACTACGAGCGCTCCAAGGGGATCCTCCAGGAAAAAATAGACGCCCTGCACCGGCTGGCCCAGGCCCTCTTGGAGTTCGAATCCCTCGACGGAGAGCAGATCGACCAGGCGATCCGCGGCGAGAAGGTGAACCAGACCCGTCCGCCTAAGCCGTCCGCCACGCCGCCTCCGGCTCCGGTGACCACCTCGCCCGAAGGCGTCTCCCGCAAGACTCCCGGATTTCATCCGATTCCCGAACCAGGGAAAGCCTGATTGCGAATCGGCAGCCGCGATTTTGATTTGACCGGGCGTGTGCACGTCATGGGCATCCTGAACGTGACCCCCGATTCGTTTTCCGATGGAGGCCGTTTTCTGGACCCGGAATCGGCCCTCGACCACGCCCTTCGAATGCAGGAGGAAGGCGCGGACGTGATTGACGTGGGGGCCGAATCGACCCGCCCCGGTTCGTCTCCGATCACGGAGGAGGAAGAGTGGAAACGACTCCTGCCCGTCCTTCGGAAGGTCCTCCCCCGCATCAAGATTCCCGTTTCGATCGATACACAGAAGCCCGGCGTGGCAGACTTGAGCCTCCAGGAGGGCGCGGCCATGATCAACGACGTCTCCGCCCTCCGCCGGGAAGGGATGGCGGAAGTGGCGGCCCGCCATCGAGTGCCCGTTATTCTCATGCACATGCGGGGGGAGCCGCCCACGATGCAGCGGAATCCCTCCTATGAGGACGTCGTCCAGGAGGTGTTGCGCTTTTTGCAGGAGAGGATCCGTTTTGCCGTCGATCGCGGAATCGACCGCGACAAAATCATGGTCGATCCGGGCCTGGGCTTCGGCAAGCGTTTCGAGGATAATTTGGCCCTCCTGAATGATTTGAACGAGTTCGGGGCCCTTCGCGCGCCGATCGTCGTCGGGGCGTCCCGGAAGTCATTCTTGCGAAAAATCTTCGGGGCGGACGAAAAGGCCCTCTGGACGGGCAGCGCCGCCGCCGCCGTCCTCGCGGCCTCGAAAGGCGCGTCGATTCTGCGCGTCCACGACGTGGCCGTGACTAAGGCCGCAATTCGTCTTGCAGACCCGAACTCATTTTTATAGTGAACGTAGGAAGGTTACCTTCCGGAGTGAACGATGATACAACGGCTGGACAGATGGGGGGCTCGGGGGGAGAGCGGTTATCTCCCCCCGTTACTACGATGAAGAAGCTTTTCGGAACTGACGGTATTCGGGGGGTCGCCAACCAGGAACCGATGACCTCCGAGACGGCCCTGGCGTTGGGGCGGGCCTTGGCCGTTTTTTTCCGGAACGGAGGCAAGCATCACCGCGTCCTCATCGGCAAGGATACCCGCCGTTCCTGCTACATGTTGGAGAACGCGCTCGCGTCCGGCCTCTGCTCCATGGGGGCCGAGGCCCTCCTGATCGGCCCCATGCCGACGCCCGGCGTGGCCTTCCTCATCCAGGCCATGCGGGCCGACGCCGGGGTCGTCATCTCCGCCTCCCACAATTCTTTCGAAGACAACGGCCTCAAGGTCTTCGACCGGAACGGCTTCAAGCTCCCGGACGCCGACGAACTCAAGATCGAATCGATGATGGCCTCGGGCGAGCTCGAAAGAAACCGTCCCACGGGAGACGCCGTGGGGCGAGCCACCCGGATCGACGACGCCTCCGGCCGCTACATCGAGTTCGTGAAATCGACTTTTCCCAAGGGGAGGACGTTGGACGGCCTGAAGGTCGTCGTCGATTGCGCCCACGGCGCGGCCTATAAGATCGCTCCGACCGTGCTCGCGGAGCTCGGCGCGGAAACGGCGGTTTTGGGGGCGGCACCCGACGGCCTCAACATCAACGACGGCGTCGGCGCGGTGCATCCGCAGGCCATGGCTGCGGAGGTCAGGAGAACGGGCGCCTGCCTGGGGATCGCCCTGGACGGCGACGCCGATCGCGTGATCTTCGCAGACGAAAACGGCCGCATCGTCGACGGTGACGCGATTCTCGCCCTTTGCGCCGAGAATCTGATCAAAAAGAAGGCCCTGAAGGACGGCGTCGTCGTCGCCACGGTGATGAGCAACAAGGCGCTCGAAGACTACCTCGTTCCCCTCGGAGGAAAGCTCGAACGCGTCCCCGTCGGGGACCGTTACGTCGTCGAAAAGATGCGCGAGGGGGGATACGGTTTCGGCGGCGAAGCGTCCGGCCACATGATCTTTAGGGATCATGCGACGACGGGCGACGGCCTCGTCGGCGCCCTGCAGGTGCTGTCGATTCTTGAGGCGACGGGCAAACGGCTCTCGGAGCTCGTCGCCCGCTATCATCCGCTGCCCCAGGTGCTCACCAGCGTCAAGGTGCCCAAGCGGCAGGACCTGGATCTCTTTCCGGACGTCCAGAAGCTGATGAAGAGGATCGAGCACGATTTGGGCGCGAAAGGCCGCCTGCTTGTCCGCTACTCCGGGACCGAGCCCTTGATCCGCATCATGATCGAAGGCCACGAGGATGCGGCGATCCGGAAAATGGCGGGAGAGCTCACGAGCTGCATCCAAAAGAACCTTTCCTGAAATGGCAAAACTCGGGGTCAATATCGATCACGTCGCCACCCTCCGCCAAGCCCGGGGAACGCGTTATCCCGATCCGGTGGCGGCGGCCGCTCTGGCCGAAAAGGCGGGGGCGGATCAGATCACGGTGCACCTGCGCGAGGACCGCCGGCACATTCAAGACGCGGATGTGAGGTTGCTCCGGCGCTCGGTCCAGACCGACCTCAATCTGGAGATGGCGGCGACCAAGGACATGCTCGCCTTTGCGATCAGCGCCAAGCCGAACCTCGTCACCTTCGTTCCCGAAAAGCGGCAGGAGCTGACCACCGAGGGGGGGCTGGACGTCCGCAAGACCCGAAAGGTCCTGTCCGAATTCATACCCCAGCTGCAAAAGGCGGGCGTGCGCGTCAGTCTGTTCGTGAATCCGGATGAAGGAGACATCGCGCTCTCGGCGGAGCTGGGTGTGGACGCCGTCGAGATCCACACCGGTCTTTATGCCGACGCGCGCGACGAGGACGCGGTCGCGGAGGAGCTGAGGCGCATCGCCGTCGGCGCGGAGATCGCCAAGGCGAAGGGCCTCTGGGTGGCCGCGGGGCACGGGCTCAACTACGCGAACGCCGCCGCCGTCGCGAAGATCCGGGAGATCGCCGAGTTCAACATCGGGCATTCGATCGTCGCGCGCGCCGTGATGGTAGGGTTGGAGCAGGCCGTTCGGGAAATGAAGGCCCTGACCTCGTAATCATGCTGGCTCTGACCTCAGAACAATCCCGAGAGGCCGACCGGCGCGCCGAAGACGGCGGCCTCCCGGCCGCCGTCCTCAGGGAGAACGCCGGGCGCGGCGCGTTCGAAATCCTCAAGAAATATTTTCCCGATCTCTCTCAAAAAAAAATCCTCGTCGTCTGCGGCAAGGGCAACAACGGCGGCGACGGCAGGGTGGTGGCCCGCCTGTTGGAGGGCGTCGCGGGGGAGGTTCGTGTCATCGACGTAGGGGCATGGC
This sequence comes from bacterium, assembly GCA_035454885.1. Taxonomy (NCBI): domain Bacteria; species bacterium. The sequence goes on along the minus strand of DATIGE010000003.1, from coordinate 20,790 downwards.
GCGCCATGCCCCTACACGAATACGACATCCTCATCGATGCGATCTTCGGCACCGGACTCTCGCGCCCCGTGGAGGGCGTCGCGAAAGAGGCCATCGAGGCCATGAATCGATCCGGAAAATGGAAAATGGCGCTGGACGTTCCCTCGGGCCTCTCCGCCGATACGGGCGAACCCCTGGGCGCCTTACCAAAGGGCACGACTGGCGTTGCGGTCAAGGCCGACGTCACCGTCACGATGGGCCGTCCCAAGATCGGCCTCCTTCAACCCCAGGCGGCGCCTTATGTGGGGCGGTTGGAGGTCGTGGACATCGGAATCCCCGCGAGCGTCTACGACTCCCTGGGCAGCCGGATTCAGTGGGTGACGGGCGCGGACATCCGGCCCCTGTTCACCCGGCGCGGTGCCGATACGCACAAGGGGACCTACGGCCACGTCCTTCTCATCGGCGGTTCGGAGACGAAACCGGGCGCGATCCTGCTGGCGGGCAAGTCGGCCCTTCGGACCGGCGCGGGTCTGGCGACGGTCGCGTTGCCGGACAGGGCCTTTCGGAAGTTGCCAAAAAATTTCCTCGAACTGATGTACGAACCGCTCCCGTCGGTTCGCTCCGGTACTTTTGCCCGGAAGGCCTGGGCGAAGATCGCCCGGGCCTTGGAGGGGAAATCCGCCGTCGCGATGGGACCCGGCATGGGCGTCAACGCCGACACACGCGAGTTGGTTCGCCGGATGATTTTGAAGGCCGGGCAACCCTTGGTTTTGGATGCGGATGCGTTGAATTGTTTGGGCCCCGTAGGGGCACGGCGCGCCGTGCCCCTACGCCGGAACGTTATCCTCACCCCCCACCCCGGGGAAATGGCGCGCCTGACGGGGCTCACGACCGCGAAGATCCAGAAGGACCGTCTCGCCGCCGCGCGTGATTTCGCGATGAAGCACGGCGTGATCGTCGTTCTCAAGGGCTTCCGGACCGTCACGGCGGCGCCGTCCGGCGATCTCTTCGTCAACGCGACCGGCAATCCGGGCATGGCGACGGCGGGCATGGGCGACGTCCTGACCGGGGTCATCGTCTCTCTCCTGGCTCAAGGCCTGGACGCCGGGAAGGCCGCCGTGGCCGGGGTCTTTCTCCATGGCCGGGCGGGGGATCGGGTGGCGGATCGATTGGGAGATCGAGGACTGCTGGCCTCCGAGGTGGCCGACGAGGTTCCGAAGGCGATTCAAGAGATGCTGCCATGCAAAGAATGATCTCAAAATCGGCCCATCAAACCCTGCAGATCGCCGCCGGCTTCGCCAAAGGTCTGAAACCGGGTGCCGTCGTGGGCTTGATCGGGGACCTCGGCGCCGGCAAGACGACCTTCGTGCAGGGCATGGCGCGGGGCCTGGGCATCGATCCGGAGTACTACGTCAACTCGCCGTCCTTCACCCTGGTCAACGAATACCGGGGGCGCGGGACGCCACTCATCCACGTCGATCTCTACCGGATCGACAAACCGCGGGAGGGTGAGACGCTCGGATTGGACGAATACCTGGCGTCGGGTGCGGTCATCGCCGTCGAATGGATCGAGAGGATGCCGGACCTCGAGACGAGGATGACGGATCGCGTGGAGATTCGGGTTGCAGGGGATCACCGACGTGAAATAGAGATTGCCACACCCTTCGGGTGCGATTCAGCCTTGGATTTCGGGAGGTCTTCATCGTGCTGATCGTCCAAAAATACGGGGGCACCTCCGTCGGCGACGTCGATCGCATCCGCAATGTCGCCCGGCGCGTCTTGAAGGCCCAAGCCCAGGGCCACCAGGTCGTCGTGGTCGTCTCCGCCATGTCGGGGGAGACGAACCGCCTGGTCGATTTGGCCCACAAGATCTCCAAGGAGCCCGACGGGCGCGAATACGACCAGTTGGTCTCGACCGGCGAGCAGGTGACGATCGCCTTGCTGGCGCTCGCCATCCGCGACCTGGGAGGCAAGGCGCGGTCGTTCCTGGGGCACCAGGTCCGCATCACCACGGACAGCGCGTATTCGAAGGCCCGCATCAAGTCGATCGACGCCTCGGTCATCCACGACGAATTGGCGAAGGGGCAGGTGGTGGTGGTGGCGGGTTTCCAGGGCATCGACCCCGAGGGCAATATCACGACGCTGGGGCGCGGCGGCTCGGACACGACGGCGGTGGCGCTGGCGGCGGCGCTCAAGGCGGATTGCGAAATCTACACGGACGTGGACGGAGTCTACACGGCCGATCCCCGGGTCGTTCCGAACGCCAAGAAGCTGGATAAGATTTCGTATGAAGAAATGCTGGAGCTGGCCTCGCTCGGTGCGAAGGTCCTGCAGATCCGGTCGGTCGAGATGGCGATGAAATACAGGGTTCCGCTTTGGGTCAAAACATCGTTCGAGGACGTGGAGGGCACCGTGGTGACCACAGAAGACAAGGATATGGAGAAAATCGTCGTGTCGGGGGTTTCCGCCGACAAGAACGAGGCGAAGATCGCCGTCCGGCGTCTCGCCGACCGGCCGGGCATCGCCTCGCAGCTTTTCGAGTCGCTCGCGGCCTCCAACATCAACGTCGACATGATCATCCAGAATGTCTCAGCCGACGGGTTTACCGACCTGACGTTCACGGTGCCCAAAGCGGATCTGAAAAACGCCCTCCGGATCGCCGAAAGCGTCGGCAAGGAGATCGGGGCCGGCAAGGTGGAATCCGACGATAAGATCGCCAAGGTGTCCATCGTGGGAGTCGGCATGCGCTCGCACTCGGGCGTGGCGGCCACGATGTTCACGGCGCTCGCCAAGGAGAAGATCAACATCCAGATGATCTCGACCTCGGAGATCAAGATTTCGGTCGTCATCGACGAAAAGCAGTCGGACGCCGCCGTGAAGGCGTTGCACAAGGCGTTCATCGGATGAATACCGTCGTCGAGTTATACGATACGACCCTTCGCGACGGGACACAGGCCGAAGACATCTCCTTCACCGTCGAGGACAAGCTCCGCATCGCCGAGAAGCTGGACGAGTTGGGCATTCATTACATCGAGGGCGGCTGGCCCGGCTCGAACCCCAAGGACGACGAGTTCTTCCAGCGGGCGATGAAGAAGGGCCGGGGCGGGCTTTCGCTGAAAAAGGCGAAACTGGCGGCCTTTGGGAGCACGCGCCACAGCGGCGCCGCCGCTTCCAAGGACAAGAACCTGGCGGCCTTGGTACGCGCCGGGACTCCGGCGGTCACGATTTTCGGAAAATCCTGGGATTTCCACGTCAAGGCGGCCCTGCACGTCTCCTTCGAGGAGAACCTCGAACTGATTCATGATTCGATCGCTTTTTTGAAAAAGCATTTCGACGACGTGCTCTACGACGCCGAGCATTTCTTCGACGGCTACAAGGCCAATCCCGAATACGCCTTGAAGACGATCGAGGCCGCTTCGGCCGCGGGAGCCGACCGCATCGTCCTCTGCGACACGAACGGCGGCAATCTTCCGGCCGACGTCTCGCGAATCATCCTCGAAGTGCGCCGCGGGTTTTCCGCCCCGTTGGGGATTCATTGCCACAACGACGCCGAGCTGGGCGTCGCCAATTCTCTCGCGGCGGTCGAGGCGGGGGCGGGCCAGATCCACGGGACGATCAACGGCATCGGCGAGCGTTGCGGGAACGCGAACCTGGTCTCCATCATCCCCAACCTGAAGCTCAAGATGGGGATCGAGAGCGTGACCGACGCGCAATTGAGGAAGTTGAGGGAGGTTTCCCGCTTCGTGGACGAACTGGCCAACCGCAAGCCCTGGAATCACCAGCCCTACGTGGGCGATTCGGCCTTCGCGCACAAGGGCGGCGTCCACGTGAGCGCGGTCTTGAAGAACCAGGCGACCTACGAGCACATCCGGCCCGAGTCCGTCGGCAATGACCGGCGGGTGCTCGTCTCGGACCTGGCTGGCCGGGCGAGCGTGGTCTACAAGGCCCGCGAATTCGACATCGAGCTCAACCCCAAGGACGCGGTGGTCAAAAGGATCGTCGACGAGGTGAAGGACCTGGAATCCAAGGGCTACGAGTTCGAGGGCGCCGAGGCCTCGTTCGAAATCCTCATGCGGCGGGCCCTGAAGACCTACAAGCCGTTCTTCAAGTTGATCGAGTTTAGGGTCATCGACGAGAAGACCGAAAAGGGCCCACGCGCCGAGGCGACGGTCAAGATCGCCGTCGACGGCGTGGAGGAGCACAGGGTCGCCGAGGGCTCCGGCCCCGTGAACGCCCTGGACCGGGCGCTCCGCGAGGCGCTCGAACGGTTCTACCCGGCCATCAAAGAGGTCGAGTTGGTGGATTATAAGGTGCGGGTCCTTCCCGCGGGGCTGGGCACGGCCTCCCAGGTGCGTGTCCTGATCGAGTCCCGCGACAAGACCGGCAAGCTCGGTTCCTGGGGCACCGTCGGCGTCTCCGAGAACATCATCGAGGCCAGCTGGCAGGCCCTGGTCGATTCCCTGGAGTACAAACTCCTCCAGTCCAAATAGCGTCTGTCCGATTTAATAGACACTTATTATATTTAAGTACGCAATTCTTATTCGCGAGAGGCCGATAACCTGAGCGAAGGGGAAATATTTTATGCGTACTTATCTATTCAAAGCCTTCCTCGTGTGCGTCGCCCTGGCCTCGGCCGGACCGGTCGGGGCCGAGATCGCGGCCGTACCCGCCTACCGTCCCTGCGAATACGCCCGGAACCTGATCCTCAACCCGACAGCCTTCTATGTCGGCGGGGTGGTCGGTGCCCCTTGGCTCCAGGCGGCCGTCTGCCAAGAGACCGCGGAGGACTGCGGCCAGATCGGCCATTTATGCGGTGGCGACGTGCCTGGTTATGAAAACCTCAGGAATCTTTGCGGCGGGGGAGAGGCACTTAAGATTTGCGTGCCCAAGACATCGTTGATCGACCCCGACGGTGTCTGCGCCGCGTTTACCGACGGTTGCTCCGAGGCGGCCGGCGCGTGCCGGGCCGGTTCCTGCGTCTTCGCGCCTTGGAGCCCGGCCATGCCGCCGGTACCCAACGAGCCGGGACCGGGTTTCGCGTTCCTGGGCCAATCCTACGACCGTCCCGTGGCCTGCCAGTTCGCGCCCAGGCCGGATGCGCCGCAACTTTGCGATCTCGCGATTCCACCGCCCCCGCCGACGGAGCATCCGTGCGACACTTACGAGGCCGGCACGACCGAATGGCAATGTTGCCAGCAGTTTCCGGAAGACGACGTGGCCCGCCGGTGCTGCACCGTGGGCTTTGACCCCAATGAGACCGAGGCGTTCGAGTGCTGCCAGGAGAACGCCGGGAACAACATCCCTCCAGGCACTCCGGAGAATCCGACCGATTGCCCTGGGGAAACAGGCGAATGCGACGGCATCGAGGACCCGGTTCTCGAAGCCTGCTGCGAGGAGCACGGGGGGTTGGATCTGGAAGCGGTCATGGAGTGCATCCCGGACAGCGACGACCCGTCCGGCGATTGCAACCTCCTCATTTATGCCGGCGGCGATTTCGTCAACAATGGCCAGATGAACATTTGCTGCCAATACGTGAACAATAGCGGCGTCATCCAGGATTCCGAGATCGTGCAGGAGTGCAAAAACACGTTCGGAGAAGACCCTGCGGAACCGGCGCCTGGCTCCCCCGAAACCTCGGAAAGTCTGGGAGGCCCCTCCGCCTGCACGGTGACGGCGCTGGACCCGGAAAAGGCCGGTGGCAAGCTGATCGGGGTCACCAAAGAAGGGACCGGAATCGCGCTCCTTGTCGATTACAAGGCGGGGGCCTCCTGGGCGGACGCGGATCACGTGAGCCTCTCGCAGACGGCCGGACCTTCGGTCGCGATGAACGATCCCGCCCAGGTTCCGTTCGCGTCCGGCGTTTCTTGGACCGTTGAGATGGGCCGGCCCGCCTCGATCGTCGGTGAGTTCATCCCCAACGCGTCCTTCCAGGTCACCGTTTACGCCGCGGACGGCCGGATCCTCGACCAGACCTCCTGCGCGGAGGAGGCGGGCATCCACTCCCAGGGCGGGTCGGGCGGGTGCTCCCTCCTGCCTCGTTGACATAAAGAAACCATTATGGTTTCTTTATGGTTGCCAATAACGAGGAGGCCGTCGTGGCCGCTCTGACCCTTAAAAGCATTCCCAAGGACATCCATCGCGAACTGCGCCGCCGGGCGGTCCGCCACCACCGCAGCCTCAACAGCGAGATCATCGCCTGTTTGGAGCAGGTGCTGGGGGCCGGACGCATCGACGCGGATCTTCTCTTGTCCAGTGCCCGCGCTCTCAGGGCCAAATTCAAAGGCAAGGTGACCGGACCCGCCTTGAATCGCCTCAAGAACCATGGACGTGCATGATCGTCGTCGACACCAACGTCATCGCCTATCTTTGGATTCCTGGGGATTTGACGCTCCAAGCCGAGCGGGTCCTCTCCGAGGATTCCGAATGGAGCTCGCCGGTTCTTTGGAGATCGGAGTTCCGGAACGTGATGGCGGGTCTCCTCAGGCGCGGAAAATTACCCTTCGAGACGGCTCTCCAGATCGTCGAGAAGGCGGAGGAGCAGTTGCGCGGACGGGAGTACGCCGTCGCGAGTCAAAAGATCATGAATCTCGTCCGGAAATCCCCTTGTTCGGCCTATGACTGCGAATTCGTGGCCCTCGCCGAGGAACTGGACGTTTCCTTGGTGACGACGGACCGGAAGGTCATCGCCGCCTTTCCACGGATCGCCGTTCCCTTAAAGGAATTTCGGGCTGAATAGCGGGGAAACTCGAAGGCCGGCAAATGCCGATCCTTCTTAACGAAGCCGTAGTCAGGGATGCTTTTTTGCGGTAGGATGGCATCTGTATTGCTAATGCATAGAACGGGCCCGAAGGCCCGCGGGAGGCTCGGTATGAAAAGGTGGATCCTTCTTGGGCTGTTCGCCGCGGTCTTCGTGGCGCTGGTTCCGGCCGAGGCGCGGGCCTTCACGCTGATAGAAATCTGCGCCAACCCGGCCGCCCCTCAGCCGTACAAGGATTGTTGCACGAAATGCGGCATGTCCGCCTCACCGACCGATTTCAAATGTTGTCTGGACAGCGGGGGAACGACTTGTTCCTGCGTGCCGCCGAAGAACGGATGCACGGCGGACGCGGATTGCCCCGACGACATGGACCCGTGCACGAAGCCGGTCTGCAAGGTGGTGGGTGGGGTCGGCGTCTGCGGCTTCGATAAGAATCCCAATTGCGTGCCCTGCGTGCCCCCCGCCCCGCCGCCCAGCGAGTGCTCTAAGGACGCGGACTGCGAGAAGGACGGAGATCGCTGCACGGCCCCGAAATGCACCGTGACCATGGTGGACGGAAAGTGCCCCGAAGGAACCGTCACGGCCGACGGTGCGACCGGGTGGGGCTGGCCTATCGGCAAGTGCCAGCCGGAAACCCCCATTGCGAATTGCAGGCCCGGCGAGTGCCCCCGGTGCCCCGACTGTCCGCCGATCCCCAAGATCGACTGCGACGTGGTCGGCGACCCCAAGATGAAGTCGTGCTGCGAGGAAAAGGGGGGATTGCTCTGGTTCGTCCTGACTGGTTGTATCGACAAGGGACCCGGCTCCGAGGAAGGGTGCACGAACTGGGCCAAGTATGTGGAGAATTCGGGAGTCTTCCAACAGTGCTGTCTCATCAACTACGGGGTGATCAAGGGTGACATCAACATGTGCAACAACGTGACGGGCGGCGGTCCGACCCCGACCGGCGGGACGCCCACGACGCCGTCGGGATCGGCGTCCGCGTTGACGTGCTCGGTGGCCCAGGTGGGCGAGCCCGTGGAAGGGAAGTTTGAGGTCTCCTACACCGTTCCTGCCTCGGCGGGCCCGGTGGTGTCGGCGACGCTCACGCAGGTCTCCGGAAGCCAGATCCGTGTGGAAGGGGAGGCGGAGCCGGCGGACTTCGGGGCGACGGTCACGGCGCCCAAGTCGATGAGCACGAAGGCCATCTCGGATGCGAACAATCCTCCCACGTTCACGGTTTTTGCCCCGACGCCGAAGTCGATGATCGGGGAATGGAAGGCGCCGTTCGAGGTTCAAGTCTCGCTCAACACGCTGGAGGGTGGGGCGGGAACGGCGGTGTGCACGGAGTCTCATTTCCTGCACGCGGAAGGGCAGGGTTGCGGCTGCGACATGACCTCCCAACTGACCTCGCGTGAGCAGATCGTCGCCTACCTCGTGATGGCCGCGCTCTTGAGTCTTCCTTTGTGGATGATTCGCGTCGTACGGGCGAAGGCCAAGAAAACAAGGAGTGTTTCATGAAAAGTCGTGAGCGATCCGTCCTGGCGCGATTCCTGAGCGCCGCCGCCCTTGTCCTTTTTACGGCCTTCACGGGCCACGCGGCATACGCTCAGCCCGCGGGGGAAATCTACCGGAGGCCCCTCGAGGTGACGCCCCTGGACAGGATCGACGTGACCCCGAATGGTTGCAAGACCGACGCGGACTGCACCACCGATTTGGACGGCGATCTTTGCACGAAGCCCAAGTGCCTCGGCATTCCCGCCCTCGGCAAGGACGTCTGCACGGAAACGCCCCTTTACCCAGCCGGTTCGTCCGAGGAGAAGTGTTGCAAGGCGGGCATTTACGAAACCAACCCCGAATGGGCCTGCTGCGCCAAGGGCGACTCCAAGGGGTGCGATGACGGGAATCCCTGCACGGACGACACCTGCGGGAGCCTCATCGCGGTCGACGCAAAAATGCCCGTGACCGGCCTTCCCCAGTGCCTCCACAATCCGAACGACCGTTGCAACGGTTGCCCCGAATGCCCGCGTTGCCCGCCGATTCCGAAGATCGACTGCGACGTGGTCGGCGACCCCAAGATGAAGTCGTGCTGCGAGGAGAAGGGCGGATTGCTGTGGTTCGTCATGGCCGGCTGCATCGAAAAAGGTCCCGGGGCCAAGGAGGGCTGTACGAACTGGGCCGAGCACGTGACGAACTCGGGCGTGTTCCAGCAGTGCTGCCTGATCAACTACGGGGTCATCGAGGGCGACATCAACATGTGCAACAACGTGACGGGCGGCGGTCCGACCCCGACGGGAGGGACGCCCACGACGCCATCGGGATCGGCGGACGCGCTGACGTGCTCGGTGGCCCAGGTGGGCGAGCCCGTGGAAGGAAAGTACGAGATCGATTACACGGTGCCGTCCTCGGCGGGCCCGGTGGTGTCGGCGACCTTGACGCAGGTCTCCGGAAGCCAGATCCGTGTGGAAGGGGAGGCGGAGCCTGCGGACTTCGGGGCGACGGTCACGGCGCCCAAGTCGATGAGCACGAAGTCGATCTCGGACGCGAACAACCCGCCCACGTTCACGGTCTATGCCCCGACGCCCAAGTCCATGGCCGGAGAGTGGAAGGCCCCGTTCGAGGTCCAAGTCTCGCTCAACACGCTGGAGGGTGGGGCGGGGACTGCGACGTGCACGGAGATGCACTTCCTGCACTCGGAAGGGGCCTGCGGCTGTGACATGACGGCGCGGTTGAGTCCCCGAGAACAGATCCTGGCCTACCTCGTGATGGCCTTGATCTTCGCTGTGCCGATGATCGTCCTGAGATCGGTTCGAAAGAAAATATAGATTCTCGTTCTTGATTCGATTCCAACGAGGGCCCCTGGACGGCCAAAGTCCGGGGGTCCTTTGTTTTATCAAAATGATAAGAATTATCTTTTTGAGAAGATCAAGGGGGAGTGATATAAGAACAAGCGAATACGGAATCCCTGATTTCTTTATATTTTTCGGCATCTTATTTTTGGAGTGTGTCTTTGTGCTCTGGCACTCAACTTGCACAAACATCTGGTAGGTTCGCCGGAGGCGATAATTCCGGCGCGTCACGGAAAAATCAAGAAAGGGCAGGGCCTATGAAAGCTTCCTTCAAAAACACCGCGGTATTCTTGGTGGGGGTCTTGTCCTTCGCTCTTCTCCCCGCGATGAATCACAAGACCCTGCACGCACAGCCCGCCGCGGCCGAAGCGCCGGTGACCGGTGTCGTGGTCCTGGCGAGGGATTGCTCGAAATACGCGGACGGCACACACGAACACACTTGCTGCAACAACGGTTATGCGGAAGGCACGGAGGACTGGAAGTGCTGCATCGATGAACTGGCGGCGACGCCCGAGGCGGACGGCGTCTGCGACAACGCGACGGGCGGGACCACAACGGGAGGAACCAGCGGTCTTTCGACGGGGCCGAGCATCGGGACGACATATCCCGGCGGCCGCTACACGCCGGCCACGGGCGGTTACATCGGGACCAATCCGGGCGGCAGCGTGGGTTGGATCCCCGGCGGGTTCGGGACCTATCCCACGGGCGGGACGACGGGTGGAACGACCGGTGGAACCACGGGCGGGACCACGGGCGGGACGACCGGCGGGACCACGGGCGGGACGACCGGAGGAGGTTTCGGCAGCGCCAAGGCGCGGCCCCAGGCCTTTCTTCAGCCGACCCCGATCTACGACACCTGGCGCACGGTGGGCACGACGGGATACTTCGACACGGACATCTCGACGGCGCTTTGCAAGAACGGCAGCTACCAGATGGACGCCTCCGGATCGACCTATCCGAACGGAGAGGCGATCGGAGGTTGGGCGACTTGGCGTTGCAGCGACTATGAGAAGCGCAACAACCACCCCATGTTCTCGTTCGTCGGGAGCAAGGGAGGACTGGCCGCACAGCCCCTCACGCCCCACGTCATGGTCTTCGATCCGTTCCTTTATAATCCCCTCTGCGCCCTCAAGATCACCGCGGACCCCGTGTCTCCGGCCGACTTGTTGAGCATCGGTCTCGATTTCGATTCCGGCGGCGGCACCGGCTTCACCTACGCCGGATGCATGGGCTGGATGAGCCCCGTGGCGGTGCCGGGCACCAATCAAAACATCGACCCGACGGACGTGGCCCCGGATCACGTCTATCTCGGCAACCCCGTGGGCGAGGTCTATCAGGACTCGGAGGACAACGTCATTCCCTTCCTCCCCGGCGGGAAGAAGGTCTGTTCGTTGGAAAAGACGACGAAGTGCAACGACGACACGCAATGCTCCGGCAAGGGATTCTGCATCGAGGTCGACAGCATGGACGTCATCAACCTGGCCTTCGAGGTGGATACGGTCAAGCTGGATGACGAAAACAAGCTGCCGGTCGGCGTCGGTTTCGGCAATTTCTTCAGCCTGGACATGCCGAGCCTCCAGAAGGTCCTTTCGGGCGGAGGGGGCCCCTTGAGCGAGAAGTCCACGCTCCTGGTTTCGATGCTGATGTCCTACCTGGGCTTCGACACGCCGAGCGACATGGTGATCCTCAAGCGCGACGCCGCGGGCAACGGCTATGCCGATTTTCTGAACAACCGCGCCCTGAGTGCCGACGCGGGCTGCCTGGACGGGATCTGCCCGACCTGCCAGTCGGACCCCTTGGGAGCGGCCTGCACGACCTGCTTGACCACGGGCTCGCCGACGGGTGCCCAGAAGATCAACGCCTGCCCCAGGACGATGACCAACAAGGACATCCAGAAGGTCAGCAACGTGCCCTTGAAGGGGTCGAAGAATCCCGTCTTTGTCCTGGGCCTTCCGGCCGAGATCACCTGCGCGGACCACAAGGGGACGCCGGACCCGGCCGACGACGTGCGTGTCAAGTGTCCTTTCCTGCCGGATTTCAACCTGATCGACGACGTCAGGCTGTCCTCCAGCTTTCTGGTCCTCAATCGCGGTCCGGTCGACTGCTTTAGCACGACGAACAAGCACATCCGGTTCCGGAATCCCAGTTTGAAGGCGGGTTCGGGGGATTTCGACGACGCGAACGGGGACTCCAAGGTCAACATGGCCGACACGAAGGGCATCGAAGTGGGCAAGGCGGGCGGGGGCAGCGTCATCGTGAAGCCTGGAGACCCCGGTTCCCAAGGCTGCGGTTACATCACGTTCTATGAAGTCAAGGACAAGGACGCCGACGGCCTTGTGGACGCGGACGAAGTAACGGCCATGGAGGATACGAAAGGGAACGTCGTCGAGATCCCCGTCGGTTACAACCCCGCCGCCATGGCCTTTGGAGGCGACCTGAACGCGGACGGCCGGATCGCCGAGGTTCTGGTCACCAATGAAGGCGACCGGGACCACGGCATCAACGGCTCGATCACCCCGGTCTTCTGCCAGGGCGGGTACGGCAAGAACAACCCCAATCCGTTCGCGACCGAGGTCGTCGAGGACGTCAACGGCGACGGAACGATCAACCCCGGCGACGAGCGTTACCTGGGGGTGGACGCCAACAATGACGGCGATTACGACGATCCGGGCGACACCAAACCCAAGGCCACGGAATACCCGATCTGCGAAACCGGCCTCATCGTCGACGACATGCCCGTGAAGCAGCCGGACTTCCTGAGCGGGAATCCGTGGTGGCTGACCCTGGCGACCTTCAAGGGCCACATGAAGTCGTTCGACGACGACGGAGATCCGGCGACGCCCGAAGTCCCCCTGCCCGGGGCCGGGATCTTCCCCGCGGACGTGGCATTCACGTTCATCGATTCCTTCGAGTCCTCCAAGGGCGATTTCGCGGTCTGCCTGAACGACGTCGAAAACTCCCCTTACAAGAAATTCTGGAACGAGGTGGCCTTCAAGTGCCAGGACATCAAGACGGCTCCCCTCCAGGCCGGATCTCCGCCGGTCGTCCGGCCCTTGGCCAAGGGTCTCAGCCTCTATCCCCTCGGCATCACCAACCTGCCGCTCGGCATTGGCGTGTATGACGACCATCTGGGAGGGGCCGACGCCTATCTGGCCCAGGCGGGGACAAAATGGGCACCGGGCTTTTACTTTACCATGACCCATGGGGGCGTCGAACTTCCCCTCGCGCGTTGCCAGGATCTGGCCGTCGGTTTCAACAACAGCCACGAGATCGGCCTGTATACGAACGAAGTCGACAAGGCCGCTCCCGTGATGAAGAATTTCTACCCCTGCAAGGGAGAGTTCTCGCCTCCGGAGAAGGCGAAGGGTCTCGTCCTGGACGCGACGACCCCGATCTACAATCAGTGGAAGCACGCGTCGGACGACAAGACGAAGGACAACAACTGGGGTCCGAAGTATCTTTTGGCTAAGACGGTCAATGCCCACACCGAGCGGGCGATGAGGGACGGCGATCCGGTCTTCTTCTATCACCGTTTCTGGGATGACCCCGTTCAATATGCGGGCGACCACAGCTGGGTTTGGGACTTCCAGTTCGACTTCTCGCAGGACCTGGGCGTCGTGAACGGGGCGCCCCTCAAGTTCCCGGCGGAGGCCTCGGGGCTTTCCGGGAGCGGGGCGGCCGGTCTTCCGAATGAATCCTGCAACCGGGACCGCTTCGAGATGGACACCCTGATGCGGGACACAAACTCGCGGGGCGCCTACGCGAGCCTGAGCTCTTCGGCGAAGACGCCGATCGACGTGCTCCAGCCCGACCCGAAGACGCCTCATCCCTGCTTCCAGCGGTACAATGAACCGCTGAAGCAGGCGTGTTGCATGCTGACGGACTATCCCAATGCCGCGACGTGGGGGCTCATCTATGCCACGCTCCAAGACAGCTGCCCCTATCGCGACCCCATGGAGTGCTGCGTGATGCAGAACGAGGGCAAGCCGAAGCCGGCGTGGTGGCCCGCGGACAAGCCCTGGGGAGGGCCGTACGTGGATTGGACCACGCTCACGCCGGTCGAGACGACCTACGCGGGCGAAGGCGTCAATCAGTGCAAGTGCGACAAGAAGAGTGAGGCGTTCGACGCCGCGAAGGGGGCCTACGACGCCGCCCCGGGGCCCGCGACATTGCCCCCCTACGTGGCGGCCTACAAGGACTACTACTGCGGTTGTCTCGGCGCGGACCCGAACGGCTGGTGCAACGATTGTTCCGTGCTGCCCCCGGCCATACAGCCGTGTTGCAAGGATACGAACGGCAACGGCTACATTGACGTGGCCGACACGATCGCGGCCTTCACGGACCCGGCCTGTTCAGGCACGACGACGGGGGGCACGACGGGTGGTACGACCGGCGGGACGACGGGAGGAACCACGGGCGGTACAACGGGTGGAACCACCGGAGGAACAACGGGTGGCACGACGGGCGGTACAACGGGCGGTACAACGGGTGGAACAACCGGAGGAACCACGGGTGGCACGACGGGCGGAACCACCGGAGGAACCACGGGCGGCACGCCCGGCGGGGGCTGCGACAGCATGCCTCCCCCCTTGCAGGACTGCTGTCACAAGGTGGATACGGACGACAACGGAGTGATCGACGGGGGCGAGGCCGCCATGGTGCCCGCCCTCTGCGGCGGGGAGTGCAGTAACTTCATGGCCTACATCGACAACACGGGCACGATGCAGCAGTGCTGCCTGATCAACTATGGGACCATCGAAGGCGGCGTCAATATGTGCAACTCGACGGGAAGCCACGACCCCTGCTACGCGGCCTACGTCGCGCACGAGCCGCCGCCTCCGGGTTGCGTGAATCCGTCCTGCGAGACCGACCCGACGCTGGCGGAATGTCCGACGGTCCCGGGCGGCGGGGAGACGCCGCTGACACCCATCGAAGAGGGTAAGGTCATCTGCGAGCCCTTGAATCCCGGAAACATCGTCAACGGCATCCCTATCGCTTGGGAGAAGGACAAGACGGCGACGGCCGTAGTGGTCCGCTACAAACCCAAGGATCCTTTGACGGCTTTGGATACCGTGAAGGTGATTCAGACGGGCGGACTCATCGGCCAGCCTCACGGGACGACGTTCCCGGAGTATGGCAATGAGAGCGCCGGTGAAACGTTGCTCCTGACGAAGGCGGCAACGGCTGGGCTGACGGAGGTCAAGGAGGTCTTTGACGTGGCCCTTCCGAAGTCGTTGATTGGCCAGAAGTATGCCGGGGACATGACGGTTGCCCTCTACGTGAATGACATGAAGATCGGTGATGCCACCTGCGCCGCCGGTGGAGAAGTCATGGGCGGGGGCGAAGGTTGCGGCTGCGACATGAAGGCCGAAGGCCCGGCCGACTTCGCCAATCTGGTCATCGGTCTGGTCGCCCTGATCCCGCTGGCCCTGATGGCGGGGATTCGGAAGAGGGCATCTGCTCGGAAATAAACCGCCGAGGTAAGAATCAAGAGGCCCCAGGACCATCCGGTCCTGGGGCCTTTTTCATTTCACGACGGCGTCTTTGTTCTGCTCCGCCACCGCCGGGCAAAAGGCGTCGGCGACGTCCTTGATGACCGGGATCTTCGACGCCCAGGACAGGATCTGGGGTTGGGTGCAGAGAATGACTAACGGATGGTTGCGGTAGACCGCCGCGGCCAGGCCTTGGATGAAGCTGTCCTTCCCGGAGGGTTCCCGAACGTCGGGGGGCGGGGCGCTCTCCCGGGGCGCCTCCCGATGTGAGGGCGCGGGCGGCGTTTTTGAGTGTCGCTGGGGTGGATGATGTATCCTGGCCATAGGTCCTCCTGGGTGGATGGAACTGCAATCCATGCCACCGCCAACCCGTGCGGGGCGGCCCCAGGAGGGGTCCGGAGGATCGGACTCAAGGGGCTGAAATCAGGACGGTTGCAGGGGTGGGCAAAGTCCCCGGAAGGACTCCCTTTTTGTTTGACAGCCCCCCCAAAAAACACTAAAATTACCGTAATTTAACTATAATTTTAGATAATTTAACGTCCATTACTGACACATACACAAACTTCCAAAACGCCTATGAAAAAACTACTAAAAACCTTGTGGGTCCTGATCGCAACGATCACTCTGATAAGCCCGGCGGGTGCTTGGGCCCGGGCCACCAGCGCGACGGCCAATACCTTCTGGCCGGCCCTGGACGATACCCGGTACTTCAGTATCTACGGGTCCCAGACCCTCCAGCAGTGGCAGTACCGGACGGGCGCGTACTTCCACTACGCCAATGACCCCCTCGAGGTCGGTTTGGCGGGTGTCCGGCGCTTCGGCGTCATCGACCACCTCCTGGTGGGCGACTTCTTCGGGTCCATCGGCTTCACGGATTGGTTCACGGCCGGCCTCTCGATCCCCGTCGCCCTTTATGAGGACTTCAACAACATCGCCACCGGGACCTCGGAAAAGACCCTGCGGATGATGGACACCCGGCTGGACTTGAAGTTCCGCCTCCTGGACATCGACCGGCACAAGATCGGTATCGCCGTCATCCCTTATATGTTCTTCCCCACGGGCTCCGGCAGCCGCTTCGTGGGCAACAACAGCTTCGCCGGCGGCGTCAAGGGCGTCTTGGACGCGGCGCTGGGTGACCGCGTCCAGTTGGCGTTGAACTTGGGCTACATGGCCCGCGACCGCGTCGTCATTTTGAATACCGAAGTCGACGACATGTTCACCTACGGCCTGGGCGTCAGCGTGCGGGCCGTCAAGAATTGGATGGACGTCATCGCCGAGGTCTACGGTTCGACGAACGTGACGGAGTTCTTTGAAAGGGAGTCCGAACTCCCCTTGGAAGTCGACGCCGGATTTCGATTCAACCTGCCGAAGCCTGAAGGCCTTCAGATCACCGCGGGCGGCGGCGTGGGGCTGACCTTCGGTTACGGCACGCCGGACTTCCGAGCCATCTTGGGTGTGTCTTATCTGAAACCGCGCCGCGTGGAATTGCCGCCTCCGCCGCCTCCGCCCGTCGAAGAGGCCGAGGTCAAGCGGGAGAAGGAAAAAATCGTCATCACCAAGAAGATCCATTTCGAGTTCGACAAGGCGGTCATCCGCCCGATCTCCTTCCGGATCCTCGATGCCGTGGTTGACATCATGAAGCAGAATCCGGATATTCGCAAAGTTCAGGTGGAAGGCCACTGCGACGCGAAGGGCAGCGACGCCTACAACATCAAGCTGTCCCAGCGCCGCGCCAACGCCGTTCGCGATTATCTGATAGCCCATGGAATCGAAGCCGACCGACTTGTTGCGATTGGATACGGCGAGTCCAGGCCCGTCGCCGACAACGGCACGGCCGAAGGGCGCGCTCGCAACCGCCGCGTCGAGTTCACGATTCTCGAGCAGTGACGCCGACGCGCAGACCTACCCCGTTCAGTTCGTCAGGGGGGTAGGGCCCAAGATCGCGGAATTGTTTCAAGCAAAGGAGATCTCCACAGCCGGAGATCTCCTTTCTTTTTTCCCCTACAAATACCTCGACCGCCGGTCCCTTCAGAAGATCGCGGACATTCAGCCCGGCAAGGACCGGGTCACGGCCGGAAAGATCCTGGCCTGCGGACTGGCCTTCACGGGCCGGAAGCGGAAGTTATTCGAAATCGTCCTGGGCGACGATTCCGGTGCGATCGCGCTCAAGTGGTTCCGCTTCAACCCCCGGCAGATGATGGGGGCCTTCAAAAAGGGCATGGGTCTCATCGTCTCGGGGGAGGCGACGGTCTTCCGGGGCCAGATCCAGTTCATTCACCCGACGCTCGAGATCGTCGATCCGGATGTCCTGGGGGAGATCGGGGGGGACACCGCCCCCGATTCTGAGCCGAAACATCCGGCTTTGCCGGTGCGAGGCGGATCGACCGAAATCGCCGCGCCGGGGATCATCCCCGTCTATTCCCAAATTCAGGGCCTGGGCCAAAAGATCGTCCGGCGCGTTGTGGCGAACGCCCTCAGCCTCTTCGAGGGCCGGATCGAGGACCCGGTCCCGGCCGAGATCCGCGAACGATTGCATCTTCCGGACAAGGAGGCGTCGCTTAAGGAGATCCATTTCCCTCATCCGGCAACCTCGCTCGAAGGGCTCCTCAACCATCGCACGCCGGCCTTCAAGCGGGAAATTTTCGAGGAATTCTTCTTCATGGAGTTGGGGTTGGCGCTGAAGCGCAGGTCGACGATCCGGGAGAAGGGCATTGCCATCGACGTCGCCGATGATCGGTTCGCCGATTGGGAGGGGCATCTCCCGTTTCGGCTGACGGGGGCGCAACGCCGGGTGTTGGGGGAGATCGCGGCGGACCTCCGGCAGCCGCACCCCATGAACCGCTTGGTGCAGGGCGATGTCGGGAGCGGAAAGACGGTCGTGGCCTTGCTGGCGGCGATGGCGGCGATCGAAAAAGGGTTTCAGGCCGCCGTTATGGCCCCGACGGAGATTCTGGCGGAGCAGCACTATCGCGCGGCCCAGAAGCTCTTTGCCCCCTTTAAGATCCCCGTGGCCCTCCTCACGGGGAGTCTGGATGCCTCCGCAAAGAAGAAGGCCCACGGACGGATCGCGAAGGGATTGTTTCCCCTGGTGGTCGGGACGCACGCCCTCGTCTCCGAAAGGGTCGCCTTCAAGTCCCTGGGGCTCATCGTGATCGACGAGCAGCACCGGTTCGGGGTCATGCAAAGGGCCGCGCTCAAAGAAAAGGGAGGAAGCCCCCATGTGCTCGTGATGACGGCGACGCCGATCCCCCGGACTCTCGCGATGACGATCTACGGGGACCTCGACCTGTCCGTCATCGATGAATTGCCCCCCGGGCGCCAGCGGATTCAAACCCAGGTGGTGCAGGAGAAGGCCCGGAGGACCCTCTACAACGCGATCGGGGAGATCCTCCGCCGGGGGGAGCAGGGCTACGTCGTCTATCCCCTCATCGAGGAGAGCGAAAAACTCCCGCTCCGCGATGCGACGCGCATGTACGAAGAGCTGAAACGCGTCTTTCCCGGATATCAGGTCGCCCTCCTGCACGGAAAGACCCCTCCGGAGGAAAAGGATTCCGTCATGCGGTCCTACAAGTCGGGCGAGATCCGCCTGCTCATCAGCACGACGGTGATCGAGGTCGGCATCGACGTGCCCAATGCGACGCTCATGGTGGTCGAGCATGCCGAGCGTTTCGGCCTCTCCCAGCTTCATCAGCTCCGCGGACGGGTCGGACGGGGAGACAAGCCCTCGCATTGCCTGCTGGTCACGGGTCTTCCGTCTTCCAACCTTGGGTTCAGACGGCTGGAGGTGATGTGCGAGACGACGGACGGGTTCAAGATCGCCGAGGAGGATTTGAAGATCCGCGGACCGGGGGATTTTCTGGGCACGCGCCAGTCGGGATTGCCGGAACTGCGCGTCGCCAACCTGATCCGCGATTACAAGATCCTGGAGGCCGCCCGGCGCGAGGCCTTTGCCTGGCTCGAGACCGATCCGTCGCTCTCGGGGCATCCGCCGGCGAAGGAGACCCTACGGAGACGCTGGGGGCACAAACTCGCACTCGCCGATATTGGCTAGGACGTCGTCGAGGTGTTTCGTTTCCACGGACGCCATCACTCGGGTGACTTGGTCCAGGGGGTCGAAGAGGGACGAGGTGACGCGGCCGGCGGTGGTCCCGTCTTTGAGGTTCAAACGCATTCCCGGATCGAGGACCTTTTCCCCCGGGATCGCGAAGTGGATCAGGCGCCTCGGCGCCCGGCCCTTGCCGTAGGTCGAAATGCGTTCGATCACCTCTTGGCCGGGATAACAGCCCTTGTTGCGCTGGTGGGTCACGGGGACGGCGGTTTCGAGGAGGATGCTGGTCTCGCCGAGATCGACGCCGTATTCGGGGAATCCCGCCGCCATGCGAATCAGCCGGAACGCCGTATCGGAAACGGACGGAATTTTTTCTCCTAGGGACGAGAGGGCAGGACGGAGGACGTCCCTGGGGCCGCTCACGGCGACCCAGGGCGGGGTAAACGCCTTGTCCTCCCACGTCAGGGAGGCCTCACCGGCCACCTGGGCCTTGAATTCATCCGCCTTCGGCCCGATCAAGAAGAGGAGACCGCGTTCCTGCGATACGTCCCGGATCTGCACCTTCTCGATGAACTTCATCTTGTTCAGGAAACCGGTCGTCTTCTCGGTGAGGCGCGGGGGCGTGACGCCCAGGAATTCCTGGTCCGCGAGGCGCCTCAGATAAAAGAGGGAGAGGGTCATGCCCTTGCGGTCCAGGAGACCTTGATAGCGTCCCTCGCCCAGGCCAAGCTTCTGAACCTCGTTTGAGAGCATGCGGTGGAGAAACCCGGGGGCGTCCGGACCCGACACCACGAACTGGCCCCAGGCCGAGGCGTCGTAGAAGGCGGCGCCCTCGCGGGCGGCCTTCAGCTCTGAAACAAGTTTTTCGGTTGCAACCATAGAGAATCACCCATAAATTCACCCGATGTCCGCGCGCAAGCTCAATCGTCTCCGTTCCCAAATCGACCGGCTCGACCAAAAGATCCTTGGGCTGTTGAACGACCGCTCGCGCGTCGTCCTCCAGGTCGGAAAGATCAAGGAGGCCTCGCGCAAGGAGGTCTACGCCCCGCAGCGCGAGAAGGATCTCCTTGACCGCCTGACGCGCCGGAACGGCGGCCCGTTCCCCAATCACGCCCTCCGGGCGGTCTTTCGGGAAATCCTTTCGGCCTCGCGGGCCCTCCAGTCTCCGCTCAAGGTGGCGTATTTCGGCCCGGCGGGCTCGTTCACCAATTTGGCGGCCCTGAAACAGTTCGGCCGGTCGACGGATCTCGCACCCGAGCCGTCCATCTCCAAGGTCTTCGACGCCGTGGAACATGACCGGGCGCGGTTCGGGGTCGTGCCCATCGAGAACTCGACGGAGGGCATCGTGGGAGCGACGCTGGATGCCTTCGTCGATTCCACCTTGAACATCGTGGCCGAGATCACATTGCCCATCTCTCACCACCTGATGGCGCGCGGATCGAGTCTGAAGGGGATCCGAAAGATCTACTCGCATCCCCAGGCCATCGCCCAGTGCCGGACCTGGCTGGACGAGAACGCGCCGAATCTGCCGGTGGTGGAGGTGGAGAATACGGCGCGCGCGGCGGAGAGGGCGGCGGAGGAGCCGGACGCGGCGGGCATCGCGGGCGAGCACGCGGCGGAAGTTTACGGGCTCAAGATCCTCCGGCGCAACATCGAGGACAATCCGAACAACAGGACCCGCTTCGT
>DATIGE010000002.1 GCA_035454885.1 bacterium | reverse complement strand
TGTGCTCCCAACCGGATTCGAACCGGTGTTTATGCCGTGAGAGGGCACCGTCCTAGGCCACTAGACGATGGGAGCATCCTCAGAAAAATCCAACGCCGCTCCCCGTACCGCGAAGCGGTGCGATGGGAGCAAAGTTAAGGCCGCGGTTTTATAGAGAGTCTCTTCTTTCTGCAATCCCAAACTCACCTCTCGATGACCATATATTTCCACTCAAAGTGACGCAAGGCATCAAAAAATAAGAGAATTTTTTGTCTTTGTATCATTCCGTTCTTTGCTCCACTTATCCACAGGGTGTATAAGGCCTCCAGTTCCAACAGATAAGAAGAGCCGCCCGGGGGGACGGCCCTCCTGAAGCAAGGGAGGCTGCCATGTCGGGTTCCAACGCTTCCATCCTCGCCGTATCCGCCGTCTCCAGCGCAATCCAAATAGACCTCGCAGGGGGCACCGGTGCCGGTTTTGTGCCGCCCATAGGTCCCGCGAACGACGCCACCAGTATCGGTGGCCGCGTCCTTCACCCAAACGCGACCCTCGTCACGTATTACATCTCGGATACGCAGTTCGAATATCTTGGCGCACGGGGATTCACGCACAATCCATTGATCAAGTGGTTCCTGGAACCGGCGGACCGCAACGTCATCCTTACCCAGACCGCACCCCTCTGGGTGGACGAGCTCCTGCACCACGTGAAGCAGGATTACAAGAATCACGCCCAGGCGATCGAAGTGAAGGGAGACATCGGAGACACGCCCCTCCGAAGCGAGGTCAAGAGGCTAGAGACCATCTTAAACCGGCACGATGTTCCCGTGGAGGGGTACACGCGGGGCAACCATTCCAGCGGAAATATCTTCGGCGTCATCAACCTCGCCAGCCCGTGGTACGCGAAAAGGCAGGACGCGTGCTTTCTCCGTTTTCATCTGGACGACCAGTTGGAGGGGGCGGCCGAAGAGCCTGGCGACATCCTCACCCAGCAGGCGACGATGGAGGCCATGCACCGGATCGTGACCGGTTGCCGTGATGACAAACCCGGACCCAAGAGGCTAACGACCGCCGTGCACGAGGCCGATTATGAGGGCTATCAGCTCTTGCCGCACAACGATCAGCCCGAAGAGCATGTGCCGTTCACCCCCGAAAATCTGGAGAGGAATTTCCAAACGTTCTGGAAGCCGACTAAGGGCACTCAAACGGGTCTCACTCGCGAGACGCGGTTCTGGGAATGCATCGTCAACTACGACATCGCGGACGCGAAGCAGAAGATGCGGGGCACAAAGGTCAATCCCATCTATCTTCAGGCGTCGGAGACCGCCCGATTCCGCGCCGACGACGGCACGGAGCATCCCGTCTACACCTTAAGCCTGGACAACTTGGACCACAACAACCTCGTCGCAGCGCTCGGAGCGGGCGTTTCGGAGTTTCAAGTCCGCTTGCTCGAGACCTTCATGGAGCGGATGCTCCGTGAGAATCCGCGTGCCCGTTTCAAGATCAGCAGCCATTTTTCGGCTAAGGATTTGGTGGACGTGCCTTGGTACATGCCGTGGCGCCGGCGCCGCAGCAAGAAAGCCCGGGAGGCCTTTCGAAGGCTTCTCGCGCGGGAGGAGGTCGTCCTCTTCTCTTACGGCCACACGCACTCGCGCAAGGTGACGGACTTGAATCGAGACCTCAAGCTCGGCCGGAAATCACCGCTCACCGAGATCAACGTACCCTCGCTCATCGACTACCATCCCAACCAACTGAGGCATAACGGGGAATATCATGACGCCCGCGCCCTCGTCGTGGAGAAGCTCCGATTCCTGGAGGACCCGCAGAAGGGCCGCCGTCTCGTGATTGACCTCGAATACCGCGGCCTCGACGCCAAGGACATCCAGGCGGGCCGCACGCCCCGCGTGGAGGCCGCTCTCAAGGAATTCGGGAAAAACCACGGTTACAACCGCGCGCGGGAGACGGTGAAGAAGCTCCGGTACCAACACATCCTTGGATGGGCCTACAGCCACGCGAAACGCTTCGCGGAATTCATCTGGCACGGATTCTTTCAGCTCAGCCTTTTGAGGGGGAAGGCCTGGCGCAAGTATTGGAGAGACCTTTCCGTCGTCCAGTACCTCATCGACAACTTCACGGTCGCTTCCACGGTCAACATGTTCAACGAGGCGCGCCACCTCGTTCCCTTCTTGGAGTCCGTGGCCAAATTCATCGGAGAAAAGGACGAGCCAGGGCAATTGGCCGTCCGCGCGCAGCTTCTGGGGATCCGCACCGCCCTTCTGGAGAACGCCTATGTCCGCCAAAACGAGTTCGAGGCGGCGCTGGCGAGCGGCCGCCGGCCGTCGGACCTCAAGGTCTATAACGATCTGTTCCTCCGCACCCGGGCGCACCGGATCGCGGACCTGCTGATGCGGCTCAAGGTCGGCAGCGAGGCCCGGGCCTTTGCGATCCTGGCCAGCATCCAGGCCTCGAAGGAGGAGTTTCAATCGCGCCGGTTTCTCTTTTTCAGGGCCAAACCGACGCGGGTACCCAATCAAGTCCCCCCGATCGAGATCCCTCTCCCCGGCGTTTCCTCCCAGTCCGCGGCCTCGGGCGGAAATTAGGCTAGCAACTTACGGGCGGCTTTTCCGAGACAGGCGGGGAGGTTCTTGACGCGTCATGACGACTCTTTCTCCCGCCGCCTTCCCCCCGATCGCCTCGGCCCTCGCCCTGGGCCAGACGCACACGACGCTCTACGTGGCCGACCCGCAGTTCGAGCACTTGGGGCCTCGATCGGCCGTGGACAATCCCCTGATCGACCGGATGGTCCCCTCCGCCGACCGAAATCTCATCAGTACGTCCACCGCCCCCCTCTTTGTCGACACGCTCCTCAACCACGTCCGTGAGAATCACGACGCCCGGAGCATGCAAGTCCTGGGCGACGTGCCCGATACGCCCTGCAAGAGCGAGCTGACCCACTTTGAAAAGGTGCTCGATCGGCACCCTGTGCCCGTCGAAGGCTACGACCGAGGCAATCATTCGAGCTCCAACGCTTACGGCGTCGTGAACCTCTTAAGCCGGGCCTACCGTTTTCTCGTCCGCGTGATGAAAGGCCGGGACCCGTTGAAGAAGGACGTCTGCCAGTCCTGCAGCAATGAAGGCAACGTGCTCACGCCCCGGGAGACCTTCCGGGGGATGCACCGGATCCTTCACAGGCATCACGCGAATGCGGCGCCCATCGAACGGATCAACCGATCCGTCGCCGCGGTCACGGGCAAGGCCGCGATTTTCTCCGACGGGACGCCGCCTGTCCTCCTCAAACCCTCGAATCACCGGCAGATCGTGGAGGCCTTTTGGAAGCCGACGCCGGACTCGGACGGGCGGGCGCGTTATTGGGAGTCCATGGTGAATTTCGAGGTCGCGGACCAAGACATCCCGGACCGAAAGACCAAGGTGACACCCTTCTACGTCCAGGCGACCGAGGAGGCGCGCTTTCGACTGGAGAGCGGAACCGAGGTGCCGGTCTACACGATCAGCATGGACAGCCTGGACAACGGCAACCCCCTCGCCGTCATCCCCGGAGTGTCCGCCCTTCAGGTGAGGCTCGTCGAGGCGTTCATCGAGGAGAAGTTGAAAGAAAACCCGAACGCCCGGTTCAAGCTGAGCTCGCATTTTTCCAGCATTCGCATCCTCAAGGGCGCGACGTCCTGCGAGGCGCGTGAGCTGCTTCGTGGGCTCTTGAGCCGCGAGGAGGTCGTCCTCTTTTCGGGAGGTCATTCGCACGAGAGGGAGCTGACCAACTTGACCGAAAAGTTGGGGCTCAAGCGCGCAAGCGGCCTGATGGAGATCATCGTGCCGTCTCTCGTCGACTATCATCCCTCGCAGAACGGGGACTCGAAAATGTTTCAGGACGCGCGCGCCCTGGTCATCGAGACCATGAAGGTCGAGAAGGACGCGCAGGGCCGGCCGGTTCTGAGGATCGACCTGGAATACCAGGGGCTCGACCGCGAGGACTTGAAGGAAGGGCACACCTCCGAGGTCGAGGAGAGGCTCAAATGGTTTAAGGGTCGTCACGGTTACCAAAGGGCCAAGGAGACGGTGAACGACCTCAAACGTCGCCACATCCGGGGATTCGCCGTCCGCCGCCTGAAGCATCTGGGCGAGTGCCTCGGCTTATTCGGACTCAGGGCCTTGCGGAAGGGATGGAAGCGCGTCTTCTCGCCCGTGCAGGCGCTGTTCGATAATTTTACGGTCGTCTCGACCGTCCAGATGTTCAATGAATGCGAGCATTACATACCGTTCCTCGAATCGCTCGTGCATTTCATGAAAATGGACGAGGAAGGAGTCGGCGAGTCGGCAGCCAGGGCCCAAATCGAAGGTAT
Organism: bacterium; assembly: GCA_035454885.1. Lineage (NCBI taxonomy): Bacteria > bacterium. The sequence continues at coordinate 2,763 of DATIGE010000002.1, read as the reverse complement.
TCTGACGCTCCTGCAGAAGGAGTATGCCCCCCGCCGCCAGCAATTTGAGAAGGAAGTCCAGGCCGGCACGTCCGCGGTGGAGCTCAAACGCTTCAACGATCTCTACGAGATCGCGGGCATGCACCTTCTGCCCGAACTCTTCCTTCAGCTCAAGATGGGCGGCCAGGCCCGGGCCTTCGCGGTGTTGGCGGGACTGGACGCCTCGCAGGAGGAATACGAATACCACCGCGGGCGTCCGACGAAGGTGCCGAACAACGTCCCCGCCATCAGCATTCCGATCGGATAGATGGCGGAGACTTACGATCATAGTCGCGAATTTCCGGAAATCTCCAGGCGTAGAACGCCACGACCGCCAAAGTCCCCAACCCTCCGATGACGGTGGCGGGCACGGTGCCCCACCAGGATGCGGTAACGCCCGACTCAAATTCTCCCAGTTCGTTCGAGGCCCCGATGAAGATGAGATTCACCGCGCTCACGCGGCCGCGCATCGACGGCGGCGTCTGGACCTGGACCAGGACGTGGCGGATCACGACGCTGACCATATCTGCGGCGCCCAGGACGGCGAGACAGAGGATCGAGAAATAGAAGTTTTGGGAGATTCCAAAAAGGATCGTGGCGATCCCGAAGACGGCGACCGCCCCGAACAGGGCCCGTCCGCCCCGGCGGATCGGTGGTAACCGCGTGAGCGCAATCGCCGTGAGGACCGAACCCGCGAACGGGGCCGCGCGAAGGAGACCTAAGCCCGTCGGGCCCACCTTGAGGATGTCGTTGGCAAAAACCGGCATGAGGGCGACCGCCCCGCCGAAGAGGACGGCGAAGAGGTCGAGGGAGATGGCGCCTAAGATAATGCGGTGCTGAAAGACATACCGCAGGCCGGCGACGGCCTGACTCCACGTCACGTCCGATGTCTCGATATGGTCGGTCCGCGGCGCGAGCGGAAGGACGAGAAAAACGGAAAAAACCCTGAATGCGGCCACCACGCAGAGGACCCAGGCGGCCGCTCCGAACGCGGTATACAGAAGGCCGCCGAGCGCCGGCCCCAAAATGAAGGCGGTCTGAAAGTTGGCAGAGTTCCACGTGACGGCGTTTTCGAAGTCTTGAGACGGCACGATCTGCGTGACGATGGCTTGGGACGCCGGCCCGTCGAAGGTCTGGGCGATGCCCATAAAGAACGTCAGGACATAGAGGAGCCAGAGGGGCGCGTGGCCCGCCCGGAAATAGAGGATGAAGGCCAGCGTGAGAACGGAGGTTGCGATGCGGCTCGCCATCATGATCTTGCGCCGGTCGATCCGGTCGGCGGCGTGCCCCGCCGGCAGCGTGAACAGGAACTTGGGCAAAAAGAGCGACAGCCCGATGTAGCCTAAGTGGAGCGGATTGTGCGTCATCTCGTAAACCGCCTGCGAGACGGCGACCGTCATCATCGTGTGGGCGATGAGGGAAAAGAACCGGGCGGAAAGATAAAACCGAAAATCGCGGTGCCGGAAGGCGGCGGCGGCCTGGGACATCCCTTAGGGTTGGCACGACGCGGGCAAGGGATCAACTCCCCCGGCGGCCTGGGCGGCGCAATATTCGTTCAGGACATCCGCGTCGGTGAGTGCCCGGTTGTAGATGGTCACGTTGTCGATCAGTCCTCGAAAGTAGCTCATGTCATATCGGCCGATCCACAGGGCCCCCGTCGCGCCGGTCGTGGCTAGGCCCGAGGCCCGGGTCCCGACCAAGGCATTATCAAGGTAGAGCTTCATGCCGCCCGCATTGGTCGTACCGTCAAAAACCCCCACGGCCTGATGCCAGGCGTTGGGGCTCATGGGCGCGGATAAGTTGTTGCCGCCATCTCCGATGTAATAATAGACGGCCCCGTCGGTGTGGTAGGTCAGGGCGTAGTTGAGGGTGCCGAGGTTCAGAATGCCGGTGTCGGAGGTCGAGGGAAGCCCGTCGCCGTTGACCCAGGCCGAAATGGTGAGGGGGCCCGGAAGATGGAGGGCGGCGGCGTTCCCCATGTCGGCGTAATCGTTGCTGCCGTCAACCTGAAGCGACTGGGCGTCGAGGCCGGGGGCAAAGCCGGCCCCGTTGCGCAGGGCGCCGTTGATCCCCATCGTGCCGGAATCGGAGGCGTTCCCGTTGAATCGCCACCAGGCGATGAGGGAGTCGTCCGTCGCGTAGGTCTGGATGGCGCTCCATTCGGAGACCTGGCCGTCGTCGAAGCGGGCGCGGACCTTCCAGAGATAAGAGGTTCCGGCCGTAAGGGGGTCGATGATCCGATGCGGGATCGAGACCGTCAGGCTACCGGGGCATTCGGAGGCCGAGTCGATCGAGTCCATTCCCGCCGTCGTCGAGCAGGTCTCGTAGTCCTTGACGGGGCGTCCCGCGGCCGCTTCCGCGTCCTGCCAAAGGCAAAAGGCGCGCGTTGGCGGCAGGACCTGGCCCATGGCCGGACGCAGGATCGAAGGCCCTGGAGCCGACGCGGGTCCGTCCGGGACGCTGGCATCCCACGACGATAAGATGCCGTGCTCGAATGAACATGCGGTCAAGGCCATCGCCCCTAAGGCATGGCTGAGTGCCATTGTCCGAATCATGGCAACCTCCTCGCGGTAACTATCGGAAGCAGCTAAAAAATGTTGCTACTAGTTAACAGCTATCAGGGATTGCAAATCAGAGGCAAGGGATTCGTTTCCGAGAGGGTTTGCACCGCGCAGTATTCGTTCACGACGGATGCCGACGACAAGTCGGCGGCATGCACGCTGACATCGTCGATGAGGCCCTTGA
>DATIGE010000001.1 GCA_035454885.1 bacterium | reverse complement strand
GGCGAGGCGGTGGGGCTTCCTCCCGGGACGATGGGGAACTCCGAGGTGGGGCACCTCACGATCGGCTCGGGCCGCATCAACTACCAGGACTACTCGCGGATCAATCACGCCATCGACGACGGGTCGTTTTTCAAGAACGAGGTCTTGGCCAAGGCCCTCCAAACGGCGGTGGCGAAGGGAGCCACCGTCCACTTGATGGGCCTCCTCTCGGACGCCGGCGTCCACAGCCACCAGAGACACCTCTTCGCCCTCCTCAAGGCGGCGAAGGATGCGGGCGTGAAGCGGGTCGTCGTTCATTGCTTTCTGGACGGACGCGACACCCCGCCCAAGAGCAGCCAGACCTACGTCAAGGCGCTGCAAAAGGAACTGGCGGGCATGGGCGAGATCGGGACTCTCGTCGGCCGCTACTATGCCATGGACCGGGACAAGCGCTGGGAACGCGTTCAGATCGCCTACGACGCCTTGACCCTCGGAAAGGGTGCCCTTCACAAGGACCCCGTGATGGCGATCAAGGAGGCCTACGACGAGCACGTCACGGACGAGTTCATCAAACCCTACGTGTTCGGCGACCTGACGACGAACCGCATGAAGGACGGCGACGTGACCGTTTTCTTCAACTTCCGTCCCGATCGCGCCCGGGAGCTGACTCAGGCCCTGACCGATCCCGCCTTCGACGGGTTCAAGCGCGAGAATTTTCCACGATTAGGCGGTTATGTCTGCATGACCCAGTACGACAAGACTTTCCCCCTGCCGGTCGCGTTTCCTCCGAACAGACCGAAGCGCGTCCTGGCGGAGCTCGTGAGCGAAAAGGGGTTGAGGCAATTCCACACGGCGGAGACGGAAAAGTACGCGCACGTCACCTATTTCTTGAACGGCGGCGTCGAACCGCCTTTCCCCGGCGAGGAACGCCTTCTCATCCCCTCCCCCAAGGACGTGCCGACCTACGACAAGAAGCCTGAGATGAGCGCGGCGGCCGTGACGGAGGCCGCGTTGTCCAAGATCCGCGAGGGCGTTCCGGTCGTGATGATGAACTTCGCCAATCCGGACATGGTGGGCCACAGCGGGGTGCTCCCGGCGACGGTCAAGGCGGTCGAGGTGATCGACGGCTGCGTGGGCCGAATCTGCAAGGAGGTTCTGTCGCGCGGCGGGACGGTCCTGATCACCGCGGATCACGGCAATTGCGAGCAGATGATCGACGAACACGGCGGGCCTCACACGGCGCACACGCTCAATCCCGTGCCGTTCCACCTGATCGGCGACCGATTCAAGAACGCGAAACTGAGCTCGGGCCGCGGACTGCAAGACGTGGCGCCGACGATCTTGGAGATCTTGGGAATCCCGAAACCGGCCGGGATGACGGGGGAATCCTTAATATGCCCTCCTTCGACATAGTCTCCGAATTGAACATGCAGGAAGTCGACAATGCCGTGAACCAGACACGGAAGGAGATCCTCACCCGCTATGATTTCAAGGGGGCCAAGGCGGACTTAACGCTCGACAAGGACGGCCTGCACCTGACCGCGATCGACGAGCACAAGATGAAGACGTTGATCGATGTCCTGCAAAGCAAGATGATCAAGCGGGGCGTGTCGCTCAAGTCGCTCGACGTCGGCAAGATCGAACCGTCCCTCGGAGGAACGGTGAAGTGCCTGGTGAAGCTCATCAACGGCATCGAGACGGAAAAGGCGCGCGAATTGGTCAAGATCGTCAAGGGATTGAATCTCAAGGTGCAGGCGGCGATCGAGGGCGAAAAACTCCGGGTGTCGGGCAAGAACCGCGACGACCTGCAGGCCGTCATCCGAACCCTCCGCGGAACGGAGTTCCCCGTCGAGCTGCAATTCACGAATTTTAGGGATTGATTCACGCCCCGGGAAGCCGAAGCCCATGGAGATGGGCCCGGAGGGCGCGATGGCCGAAGATCCTCTGGTAACTCGCGGGGGGAAACTCCGCGTCCGTCTCATAAAATGCCTCGAAACCGGCCTTGAGATAGCGCTCCACGTTGTTCGGATTCTCGACCTGTCGATAGACCAGACGGAGATCGCGCCCCTCGACCAGCCCCAGCAGAAGCGCCGCCCCGACGAGACAGACCTGCATCGCGTCCCGAAGACCTCTCCCCCGGCGATCGGGATCGACATAGACGTATTCCATCCAGAGCTCCATCCGGTCCTCTTTCGGCAAGGTGTCCCAGGTGAAGAGCTGATAGCCTCCATAGGCCGCCTCTTCCCTCGCCCCCAAGCCTCCCAAATAGAGGCCGGGCCTCAGGCCTCGGAACCGAGAGACGATTTCCCTGAGCGACTGCAGGGGGGCGTCCGGACAAAGATCGAAAAAGGCTTCCGACCGGTCGCGCTGGGCCCACAGGACGGCGTCCCCGGAGTTCCCCCATTGGGATCCGACCGTGTCCGGGAAACGGTATACCGACCGGAAGTCGACGCAAAAAGGAGGCAGGGTCCTGGCAAAATTCAGGGTGGCTTGCAGGACGGCGGAAGAAAATAGGGATGCCGGGTTCATGCCGGCCGTCATCGGCTGAATGACGGAAAAGTTTCTGGAAACTCAGTTCCGGAGCGGCTTGCCCGTCATCAGCATGGCCTGGATGCGCTCCTGCGACTTCTCCATGCCGCAGAGTTCCAGGAAGGCCTCGCATTCCAAATCCAGAATGCGCTGCTCGTTGACAAAGGCCATGTTGGGGATGTTGCCGCCGGTCAGGATGTTCGCAATCTTTAGGGCGATGACCGCGTCGTGCTCCGAGACCTTTTTCGTGGCCAGAAAGCCGTCCACCGCGCTTTTCATCGCATAGTAACCGCCGCGCCCGGCGACCCAGATATCCTCGCGGGGCTTGGCCTGCTGGTGGGTCTTGGCGAGATCCAGGACGGTCTTTTTGGCCTCGGTGAGGTGATGGTCCCGCGAGAGGCTGATGCGGTCCGTCTTCTTCAGATGGCCGTTCTCGACGGCCTCCTTGGCGGACATCGAGACCTTGGCGAAGGCGATGGCCTCGAAGGCCTTCTGCGTCTTGGGGAACGGTCCTCCGTCGATCCGCCGCGCCCACCGGTTCTGCGGGGGGATCTTCGCGAACTTTTCCTGCATCCGGTCCTGCCAGCGGACGAGCATTTCCTTGCAACCGCCGCCTGCGGGGATCAGGCCGACACCCACTTCCACCAGCCCCATATAAAGCTCGGCATGGGCGTGGATCGCGGTCGCGCCGAGAGACACCTCGCAGCCGCCGCCCAAGGCCATCTGGTGCGGGGCGGCCACGACCGGCTTCTTGGCATACTTCATCCGCATCGTGGCGGCCTGAAAGCCGCGCACCATGTCCTCGATCCCCTTCCAGTTCTTCTGCTGGGCCTCCAAAAAGAGAAGCATGATGTTGGCCCCGACCGAGAAGTTCTGGCCCTCGTTGAAGATGAGGAGTCCCTGGAAGTTCTTTTCGACTTCATCGACCGCGTCGTTCATCATCTGGCCGACGTCGGCGTCGATGGCGTTCATCTTCGTATGGAACTCGAGGACGGCGACGCCGTCGCCGGCGTCCCAAAGCGAGGCCCCCTCGTTCTTCCTGATGACCTTGGTCCGCTCCTTGACGTTCTGGAGCAACAGGACTCCCGGCCTCTCGGGCAGAGGCTTGTACGTCGATGTCTTCTGATCGAAGTAGAGCGTGCGGGGTCCGTCCTTCTTGTAGAAGCGGCCCTCCCCTTTTTCCACGACCTGCTGCACGAACGCAGGGACCTTGAGCCCCTCCGTCTTGATCCGCGCGGCGGTTTCTTTCACGCCCAGGACGTCCCAAACCTCGAAGGGACCCAGGTCCCAGTTGAAACCCCATCTCATGGCGTTGTCGACGTTGACGACGTCGTCCGCGATTTCGGGGATGCGGTTGGCGGCGTATACGAGCACGCTCCGCGTCGCCTTCCAGGCCAATTCCCCCGCGCGATCCTTGGCCGCGACCACCTGCTTGATGCGTTGTCCGGAATCCTCGACCTCCTTGACCGCCGCGATGGAGTCGAACTTGACCTTCTCCTGGGGACGGTACTCGAGGGTGTTGAGATCGAGGGCCAAGATCTCCTTCTTTCCCTCCCCCTTTTCCTTCTTGAAGAAACCGGCGCCGGCCTTGTCGCCCAAGAGTTTCTTTTCCAGCATCTTTTCGACGATGGGGGGGAGCTTGAAGACCTCGCGCTCCTCGTCGTTCGGGCAGGCCTCGTAGGTGTTCTTGGCGACGTGGGCGAGCGTATCCAGGCCGACCATGTCGGTCGTCCGGAACATCGCGCTCTTCGGGCGGCCGATGGCGGCGCCCAGAACCTTGTCGACTTCTTCGACCTTATAACCATCCTTCAAAATTTCGCGCATCGCCGCGAACCAGCCGTAGACGCCGATCCGGTTGGCGATGAAGTTCGGCGTGTCCTTGGCGTAGACGACGCCCTTGCCGAGCCTCTGGTCCAAAAACCCGGCGATGAAACAAGCGACCTCGGGACTGGTGTCCGGACCGGTCACCATTTCCACGAGCTTCATATAGCGGACGGGATTGAAAAAGTGCGTGATGATGAAATTCTTTTTGAACTTTTCGGATCGCCCTTCGGACATGGCCTTGAGCGGAAGCCCCGAGGTGTTGGAGCTGACGATCGCGTTCTCGTTCATGACCTTGTCGATGCGCTCGAAGACGGCCTTCTTGATGTCCAGCCTCTCGACGACGACCTCGATGATCCAGTCGCAGTCCTTCAGTTTGTCGAAATCATCGTCGAAATTGCCGATCTCGATCTTTCTGGCGTCGGCCTTGGAATAGATGAGGGCCGGCTTGGAGCTCAGGACCGTTTCGAGTCCCTTCTTGGCGAAGGCGTTCCGGTCGCCCCCCGGGGGCAGGTCCTTGGGGACGATGTCCAGGAGAAGGCAGGGAATGCCGGCGCCCGCCACATGGGCGGCAATGCCGGCCCCCATCACTCCAGCGCCGAGGACCGCAACTTTTTTGATTTCTCGTGCCATAACCCTCACCCTTCTCTCGATTCCATTTTTTGGCATTTCCCCTCTCCCGATTCGGGAGAGGGGCCCGGCATCCCCGAAAATCCCGGGGGTGAGGGCTACAACCGTTCGATGATCGTCGCGGCGCCCTGTCCACCGCCGATGCACATGGTCTCGAGTCCGATCTTCTTATTCTGGCTGATCAGGTCGTTGATGAGCGTGCCCATGATGCGCGCCCCGCTGCAGCCCAGCGGATGGCCCAAGGCGATCGCCCCGCCGTTCGGGTTCACCTTGTTCAGATCGGCTCCGAGCTCGCGAAGCACCGCCAGGCCCTGGGCCGCGAAGGCCTCGTTCAATTCGATGACGTCGATGTCCTTGATGGTCATGCCGGCGCGCTTGAGCACCTTTTGGACCGCGGGCACCGGGCCCATGCCCATGTAGGCCGGATCGCAACCGGCGACCGCCATCGCGCGGATCTTAGCGAGGGGCTTGATCCCCAGCGCCTTCGCGCGGTCGGCCGACATGAGGACCACGAAGGCGGCCCCGTCGGTCAAGGGCGAAGAATTGCCGGCCGTCACGCTGCCGCCTTCCTTGAAGACGGGCTTCAAACCCGCGAGCTTCTCCAGCGTCGTGTCCGGACGGACGTTCTCGTCCTTGTCCAGGACCGCCTTCTTGCCGTCCGGGAGGGTGACCTCGACCGGAATCATCTCGTTCTTGAAGCGCCCTTCCTGATGGGCCTTGGCCGCCTTTTGGTGGGAGGCCGCCGCGAACTTGTCCTGATCCTCGCGGCTCACCTTGTACTTGGCGGCCACGTTCTCGGCCGTCATGCCCATGGAAATGTAGGCCTGCGGGGCGCCCGGCTCGAAGAATTTCTCGTTCAGCGAAGGGTTGAATCCGCCCATGGGAACGTGGCTCATGGTTTCGACGCCCCCGGCGACATAGACCTCGCCGTTGCCGTGCATGATGTGCAGGGCCGCGGTGTTGATCGTCTCCAGTCCCGAGGCGCAGAACCGGTTCACCGTCGTCGCCGCCGCCGACAGGGGAACGCCCGCGAGCAGGCTGATGTTCCGGGCGAGATTCATGCCCTGCTCGCCCTCCGGCATGGCGCAACCGACCAAGACGTCCTCGATTTCGTTGGGATCGAGCTGCGGAACGCGCTTGAGCGCCTCTTTCAGGACGACGGCGCCGAGGTCGTCGATGCGCATGTTGGCCAAGAGTCCCTTTTCCGCGCGGCCCATGGGGCTGCGGACGGCGGCTACGATGACGGCGTCTTTCATAAGAGCTCCTTAAAATGAATGGCTATTCATTTCTTATGTAGCTCTTGCTGACGCGGGAAGTCAAACGTTTTTCGGAAGGAGCATCACGCGGCAATTGTCGAAATGGCCTATTTTGGGCCTCTCGCCGGCGTATCTTAACGAAAATTCCCTTTGGGTGAGGAATTCGGGGGACTGGAAGACCCCCGAGAGCCGGACCGCCTCTTCCAGGGTGGTGAAATCCACGTCGACCGTCATGTCCTTGGGGCGCGCGACGCCCGTCGGAGAGTTGCGATAGCTCTGCACGGAGACCAGCCCCAGCCCGTACTTGGGATCGTCGCTTCGCAGGTAACCCCGGAACATGGATCGGCCGAATTCGTGCCGGGTCCGGCGAAGTTCCTCCCGCCTTTCGCCGTAATCGATGGTCGCGACCCACCCGCGTTCCAGGGACGCCAGGGCCGTCACCCACCGGTCGATGTCGGGTTGGATGTAAAAGGTCTCCCCCGGCCGGAGTCGGATCGCCCGCTCCGCCAGGAACTTCGCGGTGTCCTCCCTCATGGGGCCGTTGATCTCCTGGATCAGCCCTCCCCGGTGCGTAACGTAGGCCTCGAAGAGGCTGCCTCCGACGTTCACGATCTTCCGCGGAGGGAACATGTCGACCAGCTCATTGGAAAAAAGGACACCGGCCGGGACGGCCGGTAGCGGCCCGAAGACCGCCGACCGGCAGAGCACTCTCGCCTTGGGACCGAACCGCGCGAGACGCTCCGTCTGAAGGCGCGCCAAGGCCGGGCTCTTCTCGACGATGGTGTAACGGACGGACTTCGAGAAGGGATCGCCCTCCGGCATCCGTTCGAGCCTGGACAATACGCCCTCGGCCAGGCTTCCCATCCCCGCGCCCATCTCGACCAGGTCGAAACGGATGGGGAGACCCAGGGCTTCCCAAGACTTGCGGGAAAAGGAACAAATCGCATCCGCAAGGATGGGATCCGTCGAGGCGGTGGTGAAGAAGGACTCCGGGGCCAGGGATGGATCGGGCGCGATGAGCCGTTCCGCCGTCGTTCCCGTATAAGTCCCCGCTTCGGGATTGAACATGGCGTGCTCGAAGAAGCGGTCGAAGGGGACCGTTCCCCCCTCGTCCTGGAGGAACCGGATCAACTCCTTCTCATAGGGCGTCTTCATCTCCCGGTGGTCTTGAACGAGACCCTTCCAATCCCGTCCCGCCACATCGGCCAGGCGACGGGCCAGAAAGAGGCTGACGCCGACCTCCTGGCGCGCGTGCAGGGCCATGTCGAGAAACTCAACCGCCAGGCGCCTTCGGGACTCGCGCGTCTTCAAATCGATCCGACCGGCGACCGATCTCGCCCGCTCCTTGACGTAATCGCGCGCGAAGGCCAGGATTTCGGAATCGCAACCCATGCCACGGAGGACCTTCTCAAGCGCCGCGCTCCCGGCCTTGTCGGAGCCGGCCGCGGCGAAGACGTCGCCCAGGGCCGCCGTGTACAGCATCTGCTCGAAGGAATCGCTCTGGAGGTCCTCCGGACGGGTCAGGGAGATTTTGCGGAAATTCCAAAAACTCGCCCGCTGCAGCAGGCGCCGGGTGACGTCCTCCTCCGGCGACCTTTCCAGATCCAACAAGCCCACGTGATGGGAAGAATCGCACGGCGCCGGAGCGGCGAGCGTGCTGGAGACATCCGGAATGGCGGGAGTCACCTCGGGCAATCGCCCCGAGCCGATGGCCGAAACCCCGAAACCAAGGAGTGTCAGAGGATTGAAACGGATCACGGGGACGGTCATCGGCGTGAAAGAAGAGAAGTTGCGGGGACTTACGGCAGAGCCAAAAGTGAACGGAAGAAGGTCCCCTTCTGTAGTGAACGATGAACCCTCGGCACGACAGATGGGGATAATTATGAAGGAGCGGGCCTGTAAGCCGGATTCTGTGTTTGTGTGATCATTTCTCTAGGTCCTGCGTTACCGCAGGGCTCAAGCGATCTACCCACCGCGCGGTCCCCGCTTTCACGAGGACTCAGCCGGGCCAGCCGAAACGCACGATTTACTTGATCTTGCACCAGGTGGGGTTTGCCCGTTTCACCCGCTGCGAGGGGCGAACACGAGGTTCGCCCCTACAACAACGACTCGTCTCTGTTGCACTTTCCGTCGGATTGCTCCGCCAGGCCGTTAGCCTGCACCCTGCCCTCTGGTGTCCGGACTTTCCTCACCCAGACTCCCTGAAAGGAATCAAGGCGCGATCACCCGGCCCGCTCCCACATAATTTCAAAGACCCTAGAAATGGTTGTCTATCGCTTCGTTCGAGAGCCGGTCCGCTTCCTTGTTCTGCTCCCTCCGGACATGAACAATCTTAAAAGAAGGGATCTTCCGAAGCAAGCCCTGGGCCTCGCGATAAAGTGGAATCAGGTTCGGGTGCTTCACCTTATATTGGCCGTTGAGCTGCCGGACCATCAGCTCCGAGTCGGCACGCACTTCGACGTCCTTCGCTCCGAGCTCGATCAATCTCTCCAGCCCGAAAAGAAGCCCCTTGTACTCGGCGACGTTGTTGGTCGTCTCGCCCAGGTACTCGGCGATTTCCGCGACGGCGACGCCGTCCTCGGTGCAGATGAAGGCCCCCGCACCCGCGGGCCCGGGATTCCCCCGCGCCGCGCCGTCCGTGTAGAGAATGAATTTGGTCAAGAATCTAAGAATCCGAAGCGGTCGAGGAGCTTGCGCTCGTCACCGGGCGAAAGGATCGACAAGAGATTCCGGACCTGCGGGGAGAGCCGCAGATCCTTGCGGTATTCGGTCAGGCTCTTCTCCTCCTTGTCGACGCCCGCCTGCTTGCGGAGCTGCATGGCCGCCTCGCGAAGGGCGCTCCGCACGTGGAGGACCGTATGCTCGCCGTCCAAAATCTCGTTCAACCCGTGGAGGTGCTCGAAGTCCGCGAGGTATTCCAGCACTTCGGCGAAGAGTTCTTTGGGCAGTGACTTCAATTTCATAGGGCCTCCTTAGATCCTTCCGGACTTCCCACGCGGGGGTCTGTCTTCTTCTCCAACCACTCCGTCAGATACAGGATCCGTTGGCACGACGGGCACACATGAAGGGTCTTCATCTTCTGGATCTCGATGTAGAGCTGGGGAGGCACCTTCATCCGGCAACCCTGGCACGTCCCTCCGACGACCGCGCTGACGGCCTCCGCCCGGCCCTTTTTCACCCTCATGTACTGCGCCATCAGGGAGGGCTCGACGCGGGAAGCCGACGCCGCCTTCTCCGCCTCAACCTCCCGCAGCATCCCGCTCAACCGTTCCGTCTCGGCATCCAGTTCGTTCTTGCGCCTCTCCAGGTTCGCGGCCGCCCCGTTCAGCGCCTCTTCGGCCGCCTGCCGCTCGGCCTTCAGGACGTCGATCCGACCCATGAGATCGAGGATCTGGTCCTCAATGGCCTTGTTGAGCTTCTTGGTGTCCGCGATCTCCTTAAGAGCGGCCTGATACTCCTTGTTCGTCTTGATCGCCGAAAGCTTGCCCTGAAAGTCCTTCAGACGGGTCTCGGCGATCTCGACGTCCCCTTCCTTGGAACGTTTCTGAGTCTCGAGTTCGGCCAGTTTAGCCGATTTCTCCTCGAGGAGCGAGCGATTGTTCGCGACCAGCAACTCGAGCTCCGCAATCTCCGGCTTCATGGCGTCCAGGGCCTGCCGGAGGTTCCTGGCCTTCATATCCTGCTCATGCATCGCGAAGATCAAAGTAATTTGTTCTTTCAACTCGTCTCCTATATAAATGTTCCGTCGGGCCCGTAGCTCAATGGTAGAGCCCCCGGCTCATAACCGGATCGTTCCAGGTTCGAGTCCTGGCGGGCCCACATTTCGCTCGAACCGGCAAAGCCGGATTCTCGCTTTAGTCAGGGGAGATCCTGCTCTCCCCTGAAACCCCATCGAATCTAGTCAACGAAGCTCCTGAGCCTCTTTGCCCGACTGGGATGCCGCAACTTCCGCAGCGCCTTCGCCTCGATCTGCCGGATGCGCTCGCGGGTGACCGAGAAATTCCGTCCGACCTCCTCGAGCGTGTGGTCGGATTTCTCGCCGATCCCGAAGCGCATGCGCAAGACCTTCTCCTCGCGCGGCGTGAGCGTCGTCAGAACCCGCTGCGTCTGCTCGGCCAAGTTCAGGTTGGTCACCGCCTCGCCGGGCGTCGGAATCGACTTGTCCTCGATGAAGTCGCCCAAGTGCGAATCCTCCTCCTCGCCGATGGGGGTCTCCAGCGAGATCGGTTCCTTGGCGATCCGGAGGACTTTCCGCACCTTCTCCAGCGGCAGCTCCATCTTCTCGGCGATCTCCTCGGGGGACGGCTCGCGCCCCAGTTCCTGGACGAGATAGCGCGAGGTCCGCACGAGCTTGTTGATCGTTTCGATCATGTGCACCGGGATGCGGATCGTCCGCGCCTGGTCGGCGATGGCGCGCGTGATCGCCTGCCGGATCCACCACGTCGCGTAGGTCGAGAACTTGTAGCCGCGCTTGTACTCGAACTTGTCGACCGCCTTCATGAGGCCGATGTTGCCCTCCTGGATCAAGTCCAGGAACTGCAGGCCGCGGTTCGTGTACTTCTTGGCGATGCTCACGACGAGGCGCAGGTTCGCCTCGACAAGCTCGTTCTTGGCGTGCTCCGCGAAGTCCTCGGCGCGGCGGATGTCCCGCACGACCTGCCGCAGGCTCTTGGCGTCTCCGCCGAATCCCTTTTCGATCTCCTTGATCTTCTTTTCGGCGCCCCGGTGCTGTTCGATCACCGCCTCGATCTCCTCCGCATCCATCTTGAGCTCTTGAGCGACCTTCTTGCGCAGATAAGGACTCTTGCGGAAGCGGGAGATGACGTCCTTCATCTGGTCCAGGTCCGCGTCGAGCTTCCGCCGGCAGGAGGACTGAGCCCTTTCCTGCTCTTCAATGGCGCTTAACGATTCCGTGATCCGGCTCAGCATGGAGTCGATCGTCTTCTTGTTCAAACGGATGTCTTTCAAGGCCTGGAGCATCTCCTCCAGGTTCTGATCCGCGTCCTTCTGGGCCTTTTCGCGGTTCTCCTTCCGGAGCCTTTCGTTGGCCGCCTTGAGGATGTTCTGCTTGAAATGCGGCGCGACCGCCCGGAGACGGGTCATGAGCTTCATGACCTTCTGCCGGTATTCGGATTCGTCGAGACCGCCGCCTTCTTCGATGTCGTCGAAGTCCTTGACGATCTCGGCGACGCGGATCTTGTTCTTGGAGAGCTTTTCCCCCATGTCGAGGAACTCTTTCAAGCCCCCCGGCATGCGCATGAGGATGCGGATGACTTCATCCTCGCCTTGCTCGATGCGTTTCGCGATCTCCACCTCGCCCTCGCGGGTCAACAGGGCGATCGAGCCCATCTTGCGGAGATAGAGGCGCACGGGGTCCGTCGACTTGCCGCCCAACTCGGCGTCGACCGTCTCGGCCACGGCGGGCGCGGGTTCTTCCTCGGCCTCTTCCTCTTCCTCTCCGGCGGCCTTCTCCTCGCCCCCGGCCGCTCCCGCGACGGCGCCCTTCTTTTTCGCACCGGCGGCGGCGCCGCCGGCGGCCTTCGCGTCCTCTTCCTCGGCGACGACCTCGATGTCCATCTGGTCGAACATCGAAAGCACGTCATCCAGCTGCTCCGGCGAGGTCAGGTCGTCCGGCAGGGCGTCGTTGACCTCCTCATAAGTGAGAAAGCCGCGCTCCTTGCCCAAGTGAATCAACTGCTGGATCTCTTTGACGTCTTTCTTTTCCATGTGTCCTCAATCCCCCAAACTAATGCGTCCCCGACATCTCTTTCATCAAACGGTTCTTTTGGTCCATCAATTCTTTGACACGCTCCAGGTCTTGCGCCGTTTCCGCCACCTGGATCTCTTGAGAGAGCCCCTTAAGCCGCCCCCTCAATCGCGCCGCCCGCAGTTGGCGCAGGCAATCCGCCGCCACTCGCCCCGCGTCTTCCTTCCACCGGCCCCCGGCCATCGCGAGTTCGGTCAGGAGTTTTCGGCGCGGGCCTTCCTCCAGTTCGTTCAAGATCCGCGCGACATCCACATGGCCGTCGCGCCGGTAGCCTTCCTTGACCCGGTCCCACAAGAAACCGAGGTCCGGATGGAGGAAGTCCCCGGATCCGATCTCCTCCAATAGAATCGATGGATTGGCATGACCGGCCAACAGGACTTCCAGGACCGTTCGCTCGATCGCAGGAAAATTTCTGACCTTCTGATCGCCTGCGTCATGGGAAAAGTTGCTTTCCTTTCTTCCCCCGGGACGTTTTGAAACGATTCCGTGGGACAGGGTCTCCATCGAGAGGCCAAAACGTACGGCAACCCTTTGTAAATACAGGTTTTTTTCGATCTCACCCGGGAGCTTGGATAGGATCTCCGTCACCTGCCGGACCGCCTTGGCTTGCCCTTGAGGCTCCTCACCGTGCTCCTTGAAGATAAGGTCCATCCGGACATCCAGCAAGGCAGGGGCATTGGATATCATTTTCCTTAACGATTCAGCCCCCTTCTGGAGGACGAAACTGTCCGGATCCTCCCCCCGGGGCAGAAGGACCACGCGGGGGCTGATTCCAAGAGGCAAAAAGATCTCCAAGGCCCTCTCCGACGCCTTCTCACCCGCGGCGTCCCCGTCGAAGAGAAGGATAAAATTCTCCGTGAGGCGCTTGAGGGACCGGACCTGTTTTTCGGTCAGCGCGGTCCCGAGCGGGGCGACGGCGTTCCGGATCCCCTCCTGATGGAGGCGGATGAGATCGAAGTTCCCTTCGACCAAGAGGACCTGGTCCGTTTCACGGACCGCCGCCCGGGCCATGTGGAGGCCGAGCAGCGTCTCGCTCTTGCGGTAGATCGCGGACTCGGGAGAGTTGAGGTACTTGGGCTGAACGTCATCGGCCAAGGCCCGGCCGCTGAATCCCAAAAATTTGCCGTCCGGAGAGACGACGGAAAAGACCAGGCGGTCGCGGAAGAAGTCGAAATAATCCCCTGACTGGCCCTTTCGGATGAGCCCCAGGCGCTCGGCCGCCTCCAGGGGCGCCTTTTTTTCCTTCAAGAGGCGGACGAAGGACCTTCCGTCCGCCGGCGCGTATCCCAAATAGGCCTCGCGGACCATGTCCGGCTTGATGGCGCGACGATCGAGATACTCCCGTCCGCGCGAGCCTTCGGGCCCCTCCAAGGTCTCGTAAAAAAACCGGATGGCGAGACGGTTGATCTTGTAAAGAAGGTCCTTGTCGGCCTTGGCCTTGACGGCGTCGGCGTCGCCGCCCCCCGCCGTCAGGGCGACTCCGCAACGCTCCGCCAGCGTGCGGACGGCCTCCCCGAAGTCGACCCCGTCGTATTTCATCAGGAAGGAAAAGACGTCCCCGCCCTCGCCGCAGCCGAAGCAGTGGTAGATCTGCTTTTCCGGATGGACCATGAAGGACGGCGATTTTTCGGCGTGGAAGGGGCAGAGGCCCTTGAAGTTGTGACCGGCCCTCTTCAAGGGCACACGCTCGCCGATCACTTGGACCACATCCGCACGGGAGCGGATTTCCGCGAGCTGTTCGTCGGAGGCAAAAGGCATCAATATTTATTTCAAAAGGGAACGAACGATCTCGTTGACCAGCTTGCCGTCGGCCTGGCCCGCCAACCGCTTCATCGCCTCTTTCATCACCTGGCCCAAGGCCGACGGGCCCGAAGCGCCCAGGTCCTTGATCGCCTGGCCCACCGCCTTCTCGACCTCGCTCCGCGAGAGTTGCGCCGGCAGGAATTTTTCCAGGATGGACAATTCCCGGCTCTCCTTGTCCGCCAGTTCCTGCCGGCCGCCTTTTTGGAACTGTTCGATCGACTCGCGGCGCTGCTTGCAGAGGGTGCCGATGACCGAGAGGATCTCGGGGTCCGTGAGTTCCCCCCGCTTTTCGATTTCCTTGTATTTGACGGCCGATTGGATCGACCGGATGGTGTCCAGACGCACCTGGTCCTTGGCCTTCGCGGCTTCAATCAACGACCTTTTGAACTCCTCTCGGAGAGAGACGGACGGCGTGGACATGGTTGGACCCCCCAACGGACGGAAACGATCAACTACCGAACTCCCTATCCCTGGGACGAGCCTTCTTTAACGCGCGCTTGCGCGCGGACATCGACTTCCGCTTCTTGCGGACGGACGGTTTTTCGTAATGCTCCCGTTTGCGGAGCTCGGAGAGTATGCCCGCCTTTTCGCAGGTCCTCTTGAAACGCCGGACGGCGCTCTCAAAAGACTCCCCATCTCGAACTCGAATGCCAGCCATGAAATTCACCCCTTCTGGTGTTTTTTGAAGCTGCACTAACTATGAGGAAGGCCCTGAATTGTCAAAGGAAAATTACCGCTTGCCCATGAGATCGTCGATGACCCGGACATCGGCCGGCGGGAACTCAAAATCCGGGAACTGGTGGGGCTCGATCCACCGCGCCTCCCGGCATTGGACGGGCCTGGGCTCCCCCTCCGCCAACCGGCATAAAACGAACCAAAGATGCACAAAACCGTGCGGATAGTCGTAAAACTCCTCCCGGAGCCGCCTCAGGGGCTCGACCGTCACGTCGATCTCCTCCTTGCACTCCCGGACGGCGCATTCCTCGACCGTCTCCCCGGCCTCGATCTTCCCCCCCGGGAACTCCCAACAGTGGCCCATCGGTGACGTTTCCAGGCGCTTGGTGATGAGGAATTTCCCGTCGCGCTCAATGACGGCGGCGACGGCGAGAACCTCTTTTTTCATACCCGCTCTGTATCGACTCACCGCGCAGTCGGCAAGTGCGTACGGGGGATTGACGGCAAGGACGAATGAACTATGGAGGAAGGGCATGGACCCCAAGCCCCGGATCGCGATCGAATATTGCACCCAGTGCCGTTGGCTCCTCCGGGCGGCCTGGACGGCCCAGGAGCTCCTGACGACCTTCGAGGCGGAGATTGGCGGCGTGACCCTCGTCCCCGGCACGGGGGGCGTCTTCCACGTCACCCTCGACGGCGAGACCCTCTGGTCCCGGAAGGACGAGGGCCGCTTCCCCGAGATGAAGGAGCTGAAGCAGATCGTCCGCGACCGCATCGCCCCCGGCAAGGATTTGGGACATTCGGACAAGCCGAGCGAGGGCCAGTAACATCACGCCGCCTCTTTCATCTCTTATGCCTCCGGTTCGGACCCTTCGGACCCCGTCGTCGTTATCATTTTAAGAATATTATCAGAATGAGGATTGCCCGCGGCCGGCGCTTGTGAAAAAATCCAATATTTACAAGGCAGTACGAAATCATGCCCCCCTTTTATTCCGGCACTCGGATTGCATCATTTCGCCTGAAGTCAGCACAGGGGGTCTCTTCTATGCGTCACGGCACGCGTTTGTTTCTGGGCCTCGCCCTGGCGAGCCTTTCGGTCTCACAACTGGCCGCTCAACCGTCCGCGGAGGTCCGTGTCCTGACGGACGGATCTTCGCCAGTGGAGCCCGATCAACCGGTCAACGCCTTCCTCGATCCGACCTTTGACGGGGACGGGATCGCCTACCTGAGTGCGCCATCCGCCTCTTCCGGGGGGACGGCCTTGGTCCCCGGCATGGAAGGCGCGGTGGCAAGAGATTCCCTCTCGGACATGGCGGCCGTGACGGTCGGACAGGAGGAAAAGATTCTGGTCTCGGGCGTGACCTACTATCAATCCGAGGGGATGCCGGCCCAAAGGGCCTTCTTCGTGGCGCGCATGAACACGGACGGCAGTTTGGATCCCGGCTTTGGGGGAGGACTGGGCATCGTCCGAAGGGCGCTCCCGGGCGACGACCTGGACGGCTTGCAGGAATCCGATAGGGCCAAACTGGCCGTGCTCTCCGACGGCCGCTTCGTCGTCGCGGGATCGGCCAAGAACGCGGCCGGCTCGCCGGATTTCGTGGTCCTCGGTTTCAATGCCGACGGGAGCGTGAACGGCAATTTCGGGAGCAGGGTCGACAAAGGCGTTCTCGCGAGGAAGGCCGGGGATCTCACGGCGAACTACCGCCAGAAAGCAGGCCTGACCTACATCGACTTCATCCATGATTCGACCGCCGATAACGTGGTTTCCTCCTCGGCGGACACGGCGTATGACGTGACCGCCAGCGGCGATCGCATTTACGTGGTCGGGCGGGTTCGCGCCGCCGCCGGTGGAAGCAGTTTTTTCGGACTCGCCGCTCTCGATGCGAACGGGGAACTCGACACGACCTGCGGGGGCACGGGCAAGGTCACCCTGCCGTTCCGCCCTTATAATGGGAAGTATCTGGAATACGCCGTGGGGGTCGCCGTGGACAGCCGGGGCCGGATCATCATCGCCGGAAAGACCGACGGCGAACACCCGGAAGGCACGTACTACCATGACATCGCTGACGTGGCCGTCACGCGCCTCAACGCCGACTGCACCTTTGACGCCGGCTTCGGCGGCATCACGGGGAAGGTGATCACGAATGTGGAATGGGGGGATCAAGTCGGCGACGTCCTCGTCGACGGGGCCGGCAACGTCTTCGTGGGAGGCACCGACGGCACCGGACATCATAACGCAACCCTGATCGGCTACAATCCGAACGGAACCCTCAAGGCAAATTTCGGCAATCAGGGCGTCGTTCAAACGGAGGTCTTGCCCTCACTGGACACGGTCGAGGAGCTGGGACTGGCGCCGGACGGCCGCATCGTCGCGGCCGTCTCGAACAACCTGGTCGGGACCTCGGAATTCATCTTGCTCCGCTACACGGCGAACGGAGTCCTGGAGAAGGACGGCGAAATCCACACCGATCTGGGGGGACCCTTGACGGCCGCGACGAAGGCCCTGGCCGTTCAGGGCGACGGCCGCATCGTGCTCGGTGGAAACTCGAACGCCTCCGGGACCCAGACGCCAACGCTCGTACGCTATCAATTCCCCTCCCGTCCCGTTTTCGAAGCCCCCCTGAGGGACCTCAAGATCGATGCGACGCGCGAGCCCCCCCCGCCGCCGAAGAAGTCTTTCCTGGATCGCTTCTTAATCTTCTTTCGCCGTTAGGTCTTGATATCGCGCCCCATCACCGTCTTGCGCCCATCCGCCTTCGCATGGTCGATGGCCACGGGCACCTCGCGCGCTAAAAGTTACCGGCCTTTTGATTTCGGAACTTGTCGAGGAGCGTCTTCGAGGCTGGCCAGATACGTCTCCCGCGTGGGCGCGACCGCGTCCAGGGCGCCGGCGTCCCGATGCCGGGCGAAGCCCAAGTGGGCGTCCCAGCATTCCACCGTGCAAAACTTAAGCCCCGTCCTCTTTC